>CALVJU010000042.1 GCA_944332375.1 uncultured Bacilli bacterium | reverse complement strand
CGCTTGGCAGTCGCTGTCAAACAATAACCAGCTTCTTTCGTATATCCCGTTTTCAATCCATCCATTCCATCGTAAAACTTGACAAGTTTATTGGTGTTCACCAACCACACTTTATTTTCTTGATCTTCACGTAAATAGTCTTCATAAATAGAAGTAAATTCTAGTACTTTCTCATGTCGTACTAACTCTTTAGCAATCATAGCCATATCATACGCACTTGTATAATGATTTGCAGTATCTAAACCATGTGGATTTTTAAAGTTCGTATCTTCTAATCCTAACTCTTTCGCTCTTTGATTCATCATATTTACAAATTCTTCTTCTGTCCCTGCTACCGCTTCTGAAAGTGCTACAACTGCATCATTCCCAGAAGCAACTGCAATTCCTTTAAATAAATCTTCTACCGACATCTTCTCTCCTGTTTCTAACAAGATTTGACTACCACCCATACTAGAAGCATTTTCAGAAGTAGTAATCATTTGATCCCAACTTAACTTTCCATCTTCTATAGCTTCTACAATCAAGAGCATACTCATCATCTTCGTCATAGAAGCTGGAGCTAATTTCTCATGAGAATTCTTTTCATAAATAATCGTTCCTGTACTTGCTTCTATCAAGATCGCACTTTTCGCATTTTCTGCTAGATTTAAAGCCCCTACTCTACATGGTAACATAATTAAAATTCCTAACAACAACACAATCCCTTTTTTCATACATTCACCTCTAATAATCTCTATGTCAATCACTTTCAAACTAGAACTAATAAGTTGCGCTCATATCAAAATCTTGCTACAATAAATACGAAAGTAGATGATAGGATGCAAAGATATAAAGTAACAAAATTAGTCAGTTATTTAGGAATCATTTTTAATTTATTTTTATTTCTAATTAAAATATTTGTTTCTACTTTAACATCCAGTCAAGCAATGATGGCCGATGCCATCAATAGTTTAGGAGATATTCTCTCTTCCCTCATGACTTGGATTGGGAACAAAGTAGCAAGTAAACCAAAAGACAAGGATCATAATCTAGGACATGGGAAAGCAGAATATATTTATTCTTTACTTATCAGTATTGTAATTATTTTGATGGCACTCACCCTAATGAAAGATTCTTTTTTCGCAATATGGTCACCATCTCAATATACCTTCTCATATTTATTAATTGTCGTCTGTCTCATTACAATCTTTGTAAAATTAACTCTTTACTTTTACATTCATAAAGTTGCGAAAACATTAAATAGTCTGTTATTAAAAGCCAATTCCAAAGATCATTTATACGATGCTCTCATTACGACTTTAAATCTCTTTGCAATCTTACTTACTCACCAAGGAATTTATTTTATTGATGGAATTGCTGGAGTCTTAATTGCTCTTTGGATTTTGATTCATGGTCTTAAAATATTTAAAAAAAGTTATGATGTATTAATGGACAAAACAATGGATCAAACAACAAAGAAACAAGTCTTAAAAATAATTAAACAATTTCAAGAAGTAAAGAAAGTAAGAAATTTCATCGCCATCCCTGTTGGATATCAATATCAAGTTTCTTTTACAATCTATGTAGATGGAGAAATGACAACATATGCATCTCATCAAATCGCAACAGATATTGAAAAAGAATTGAAAAAATTTCCAGAACTTTATCTCGTTGTCATCCATGTAGAACCAATATAGTTACATTTTTTCACAATTCCGTTCATTAGAATTGTAAAAACAGTATTTTTTGGTTATAATGATATTAGGGTGATCATATATGTATAAAACGAAAAGAAAAATCAAAAAAGTTCCAATTATCGTCGCAATTCTAATTATTGTCGTTGGTGTTGGTGGTTATTTCGCATATAAAGAAATTAGCTATCGTATGAGTGATACATACAAATTATTAGAAATCGGTTATAATGAGTCAGAAACAAATACACTTCTAGAAAGTTATCCACAGGAAAAACTAGATGAATTGATCAAAAACAAAACATTAGAACCAAATATTCCAAAACTTTTAAAACAAAAATACTATCTTGAAAAGAATTTAGATCGTTATCTCGCCTATCTAAAAGAAAATCCAGAAGTGGCGATGGATGATGTTGTCGCTTTAGTCAATGTCAACCGTGATCGTGATTTCTATGAAGATATGGAAGAAACAGATACTTCAAAAGGAGATCTCATGTTAGTGAACAAATATTATAAACTGACTAAAGATTATCAGCCAGAAGAAATTGTCCCAATTAGCTTACAATTCTCTTATGAAGGAAATGAAATCAGTAAACATGTATACGAAAGATTTCGTTCCATGTGGAATGTAGCAAATGAAGAAGGACTTACATTAATTGTCAATTCTTCTTATCGTGATTATGAAACACAAGATGCAGTATGGAAAGATTATGCACAAGCCCAAGGAGAAGAATGGGCCGATAATAAAGCAGCAAGAGCTGGATCTAGTGAACATGAAACCGGACTTGCTTTAGATATTGTAACAGATGATGTCATCATGAATGAATTTGAAGAAACAGAAGAATTTAAATGGTTACAAGACAATGCTTATAAATATGGTTTTATTTTAAGATATCCAAAAGGAAAAGAAGATATTACTGGTTATGAATATGAATCATGGCACTATCGTTATGTAGGAGAAGATGTAGCAAAAGAAATACATGATCTAGATATTACATTCGATGAATATTACGCATATTATTTAGATAAATAAGACTCGTATTTAAACTATCATGCGACTATAAATGTCATATTATAAAAAAAGCTAGTGATTCCCACTATAAGAGGAACCGAAAAAAGAAACTAGAGAGCAAACTCTAGTTTTATTTTGTCATTTCACATATGTCATCATAAACAGACCAATATCATGATGTGAAAAAAACTATAATCATTTATAGGTGCATGATTCAAAGTATTGTGATTAAATTAGACTTCAATAAAGAATGGTTACAAAATATGAAAAAAATGTTTTAAATATAATCAGTAACAATACAATACACAAAGAGAAATGATTGGACAAGTTTTTCTTTTTCCCCCTACGCATATAATATTATGGTGAAAGATATGAATGAAAAGAATTTTCGTAAATGTGTCTATATTGTTCTCTTTATTCTTATAGTTCTCTTTTTTACAAAAGATTTTAATTTATTTTCTGACTTTTACAAAAATATAAAACCAGTGAAACATCCAGAACGTCTTGATGTGTTAGTCAATAAAAATTATCAATTAGATGAGAATTATATGCCAAGTGATTTAGAAGAGGTATCCATTCAATTCGCTTATGAGAAAAAATATCTCAGACATGAAGCAAGAATCGCATTTGAAACGCTCGCTTGGGATGCTCTACAGGAAGGCTATCAAATCATTTTAGTATCTGCATATCGTAGTTATTCTTATCAAGAAGAATTATATCACCATTATGTAAAAACAAGTGGAAAAAACTATGCGGATCGTTGTAGTGCAAGACCTGGTCACTCCGAACATCAAACAGGACTCGCTCTCGATGTCATGGGAGAAAATGGAGATTACAACCTGTTTGAAGAAACAAAAGAGTTTCAATGGATGAAAGAACATGCCCATGAATATGGCTTTATTTTAAGATATCCAAGTGATGGATATGACATTACAGGATTCAAATATGAGCCATGGCACTACCGTTATGTAGGAGTGGAACTTGCTCAATCTCTTACAAAAGAAAATATAACTCTAGATGAATACTATTTCAAAAAATATGGAAAATAAAAAGAACCGAAGTTCTTACTTTTGACAATGAGCACAATAATAACTACTACGTCCATTGATAAATTTCTTTTGAATTGGTTTTCCACATACAGGACATGGTGTCCCATCTTTTCCATGAACATATAATTTCTGTTGAAACATTCCATCAATTCCTTCACTCGGATGATAACTACGAATCGTACTTCCACCCATTTCAATTGCTTCTTTTAATACCGTTCTTGTATTCTCAATAATTCGTTCTAACTCTTTCTTTGTTAAACAATTTGATTTTTTTAATGGGGAAATACGACTCAAGAAAAGAATCTCATTCGCATAAATATTGCCAATTCCAACAATAATACTCTGATCTAGTAAACAAGTTTTAATAGGAATGGTTTTATTTTTTAATTTCTCTTTGAGATAAGTTACTGTCAATAAAGAATCCCATGGCTCTAATCCCAATTTAGAAAGAGGTGGCACATCATAAGCCTCTTCTTTTTTTAATAGATACATTCTTCCAAATTTTCTTGTATCATGATATCTTAATTCTCTATCATCATCTAAACAAAAAATAACGTGCTCATGTTTGGAAATCGGATCCTCCTTTGTACGAAAGAAATACTTCCCCTCCATTCTTAAATGGGAAAGTAACACATATTGATCTAATTCAAAGATTAACCATTTTCCATATCGTTTTAATTGATGAATTGTTTGATTTTTTATCTGTTCCACAAAGGAAAAAACTGTAGGTTCTGCGATGATATTTTCATAGTTGACAACAACATCGACAATTGTTCTATTTTTTAATTCTTTTTCTAAGCTTTTACGAATCGTTTCTACTTCTGGTAATTCTGGCATACTCTCACCTCACAAGTTATTTTACCACAGAAAAAGAAGAAACTATCTCTTTTTCTTCTTCTCACAAACCTTTTTTATTGCTTTTACGAATTGTACTTGTGCAAACTGGCGATCCATTCCACAATCCTTTAAATAAGCAGAAATAGGATGCTCTTCCTCATCATAGTTTCCATTGAATAAAAGCCATACTGACTTCTCAGCAACCTCTTCTAATTCTTCTAAACCAAATGGATATTTTACCGCATTTTGATCATTTTGTTTTCTTCGCACCGCAAACCAGACAGGCAATAAAGTTTCTGCAGATAATATATCTGGCCAAAATAAACTTCGATAATATTCTAACTGTGGGAGTAATATTTCCAATGGAATATTATATTGTAGAGACCAAATTGGTTGGGAAAAAAGTTGTTTTCTATCGATCACCCATGCCATAAACTGAAATGATTTAAGATATGGTTTTATGTCTTCAAGTGAAACACATTCTTCAAGTGCTCTTTCTAATTCCTCAACCATATGAGAAGAAAAGTATGGCATATCTTCCTCTTGCATTGGTTCTTGATCAATCAATTCCATTGCAAACTTTGGTAATAGAAAAAAACGATAATCTGTAAGCCAATTCTGATCTTCTTCACTCATTTTTCTTCCAAAAGTTGGATCAGAATAATAAACTCCTTGCACTTGATATTTCTCATCATTGATATATAACACATTTCTAGCATGTCCACCTTCCCTTTGTTCTGAGCATAATATAGAAATCTCACAACGAAGATTTGGATCATCAATACGATCGACAATTGCTTTCATAAAACGTGCATATCCTAAACAGACCATCTTATCTCCTAATAGAACTCTAGAAAGATCTCTAGACTCTTCTGGATAATTTCCTTCTACATACACATGATCTCTAACAATATCATAAATATACATTGCCATCTCTAATGGCGAAAATTGAAATGATTTCACTTGTACTGCCAACGATTCTATTTTTTCTAAAGTGTGATAGAAATCACGATAAGATACCGGAAGTTGATTTTCTTCCATCGCAAAATACAAGTATTCCATATCATCTTGTAACCCTCTTTGTAATTCTTTTAAACGTTGAAAATCCATCGTAATAGAAGCATGACAAATGATTTTCTTCTGTTTCAATTCTGGATTTTCTTTCAAATAAGAAACCATCTCTTCCCAAGTATACTCACTAGAAAATTCTACCCATTCTGTATTTTCTAATAATGTATCTTGTTCTTTCTGTAATTTCAACATTGCTTCAAGATTTTCCTCATCTTCTAAAACTTCTAATATGGTAATGGATTCCTGTAATGTTTCTTCTAACTGCTTCTGATTTCTCATGAGTTCTGAATAAGAAACATCTAATTGATTTGGTATTTCAATCCGATAATCCAATTGATCATCATAGGTAATGTGATGTAAATCATCTTTTACAAATAAAATTTTTCCTGTCACAGTTCTTCCCTCCTACGAAAAAAGTTTATATCAAACTTTATTTAATTTGGTATTCTAACACAGTAAAAATAGCCTGTCAAATTTTTTTCCTAGAATAGATCATGTTTTTAAAGTGTGGAGATTTATCAAACAAAGTTTATTTTCTTCTATTCTTTTAAAATTAAGTAAAGAATTTATTATAACTTAAATAACAAAAATAATACCTAGTATCATCTTGCTTACTAGGTATTATGATTTAAATAAAATTTATTTCTTAATTGGTTTTCTTTTATGTACTAATTTGGGACCTTTTTCTTCTCCATCAAGGAAAGTTCTATTCAATACTTCTTCATATTCTTCCTCATTATCATCACAACTCATATAGTTTTCAGGATGATCTTGAAATGACATATCTTCTTTGGATTTTATATCAGTTGATGTTTCTATATTTGTTTTTTCAATTGCATAACCAATTTCTTTTAATTCTACACCCAACTTAACTATTTCAGACAATTTTAAAGAAATCATATTTTCTAATTCTTTTTCATTTTCAATATTTAGTTCTTCAGATAAAGCATTTTCGCCTAATGACTGATTCAAATTATGAAAGCCTTTCATAAAATCTTTATCTCTTTTGATAAAATAAAGTAATGATAAAGGGGTAACTACAAGTGCAGGACTAAAACTTATTGCAAATAATCTACCCATATCTTCTATACCTGCTATTAGTGATTCCTCTAATGATGGAATACTAATCATAAAAGAAATAAATAAGCTGATCATCAAAGCATATATTATAATGTTTCCTACTCTTTCTCTTTTACTTCCAAGATTTCTTTTTTTTAAATAAGCTTGTAATGTCAAAACATCTAGCTGTTCCATTCTTTCTTCATATGCTTTAGATAACATTTCTTTTCTTCGTTTCAAATCTTCAGGTGTTAAATTCTCATATTTATTTTGATAAAACTCAATAGAATCATCACCTAAAATTAGTTGTGTACTTTCAATAGATTTATACATCTCTCTTAATGCTTCTATTCTATGTTTTGATTTATACATTTCCATTTCATAATACATCATTTCTTCTACAATATCAGAATTCTTTTTTGCACTTGTAAATTTTTTCATTTTCCTTTTTGATATAGATGTAATGATGAATTGACCAACACATCCTATTGCTAAACTCGATGCATAAGCAACTCCCCATGTTGTTAAATGTCGTAATGACAGTCCTGCAGTTTCAGGGTAAACAATAATAAGAAATGGTAGGAAAGAAAATATTCCTATAGTACCAATTTTTGTAAACTTTGAATCATTTGTATTGGCATCTAATACTTTTTGCTTATTTTTACAATCATTACTATAATCACAAATTTCAGAAAATTCTTTTTCAATATCATTTTTAATTTCATCTAACATAATTCATTTCTCCCCATTCAGTCTAAAGCACACTTCAAAATGTGCCATTTGTGCCCCTTATTATATACTAAAGCCTTTTTTTTTGCAATAATATAATTTAATATTTCTAAATATATTTGAATTTTATCATAAACAATTTATTTAATGAGTCAAAATAACATGATGACATTAAATTATGCTAGAAGTTTTCTTTCATATTTTGAATCAGTTTCTTCAGAAAATGATCTCATATAGACATTTTTTAGTTACCCATAACTTTAAATGATATATTTTATATGCCAAAGATCATACTCACCTAGAATGTCCCGTTTGTCTTTTCTCGGGAGGAACCATAGCTTCATATTCTTCTTGTGTCATTTCTCCTAGTTCATATAACTCTTTTAACATTTCATAATACAGATCATCAGCTTGAAACTCATTTCCAGTTGGAGATGTTTGGGTCCAATCATAACCCTTATCTGGAGTTGGTATTTCTCCTTCTTTCATACTACGTTCTATTCCTGCATCTAATTGTCTTCTTTCTTGTTTCATCTGTTCATATTCTTCTCGACCAATCACACCTGTTTCTAATAAATGCTCTAATGTTTCTTCTGTAGAAATTTTTGATGTTTGTTGTTCTAAATAATAATCATATAAAGGTTCTACAGTCTCCTCTGGAGTTTCAATTCCTTCTATCTCTGTTTCCCATGAATTTCTCACTTTCCTCACCTCAAACTCAATGTAACATATTTTTTGCAGATTGACAATTCATATTCCCATACACTTGACAGAGACTTCCCATACTTCTTAACAGAAAAAAGTAGAACTAAGCTTCTACTTTTCTCATACCTATCCTAGTTTTTATTTGTAGATTTGCTCTTCCCTAAGAAAAAACAAATCCCTTTCTACGATGTTTCAATCAACTATTTTGCTTCTAACTTCGTCTTACCACCCATATATGGTCTTAAAGCTTCTGGAATACGAATACTTCCATCTTCTTGATAATTATTTTCTAAGAATGCAATCAAACCACGAGGAGTAGCAAGTACTGTATTATTTAAAGTAGAAACAAAGTAATTTCCATCTTCTCCCTTCGCACGAATACCAAGTCTTCTTGCCTGAGCATCTCCAAGTGTAGAACAACTACCTACTTCAAAGTATTTTTTCTGTCTTGGACTCCATGCTTCTACATCACAAGATTTAACTTTCAAATCAGCAAGATCTCCAGAACAACACTCTAATGTTCTCACCGGTATATCTAAACTTCTAAAGAATTCTACCGTATACTGCCACATCTTATTGTACCAATCCATCTCTTCTTCTTTCTTACATAAAACAACCATCTCTTGTTTTTCAAATTGATGAACACGATATAATCCTCTTTCTTCAATTCCATGAGCCCCTACTTCTTTTCTAAAACATGGGGAATAAGAAGTTAATGTAATAGGAAGTTCTGTTTCTTTTAACAATTGCCCCTTAAACTTTCCAATCATAGAATGTTCACTTGTACCAATTAAGAATAAATCTTCCCCTTCAATTTTATACATCATCGCATCCATCTCAGCAAAACTCATCACTCCATTCACAACATCTCCATGAATCATAAATGGTGGAATACAGTAAGTAAATCCCTTATCAATCATAAAATCTCTAGCATAAGATAACATCGCTGAATGAAGACGTGCGATATCCCCAATCAAATAATAAAATCCATTTCCAGAAGTACGTCCAGCACTTTCTTTATCTAATCCATTCAATTTCTCACAAATATCAGCATGATATGGAATCTCATAATCAGGAACAATTGGTTCTCCAAATCTCTCAATTTCCACATTTTCGCTATCATCTTTTCCTACTGGAACAGAAGGATCAATCATCTGTGGAATTATTAACATCTTCTCATAAATTTTATTAGAAACTTCCTCTTCTTCCTCTTCAATCTTCACCAACTGTTCATTAATCTTTTTGACTTCATCCTTTAACGCATTGGCCTCGTCAATCTTCTTATCACGCATCAACTTTCCAATGTTTCCACTAGACTCATTTCTTTGACTACGAAGCGTATCTCCCTGTTGTTTCAGCTCTCGATTCCTCTGATCCAACTCGATCACTTCATCCACCAGTGGTAACTTTTCCTCTTGGAATTTCTTCCTTATATTCTCTTTTACTAATTCTTTATTTTCTCTTACAAATTTAATATCTAACATGTTTTATCCTCCTCTATTTTCTCAAAACGATATTTCTGACCTGTTACATTATCTTTTCTCTTGCTTACATCTTCTTGATCATAAAACATCGAGGCCGGTCTTACCCAATATTGTCCATCATGTGTATAAACTACCATATCTTCTAATGTCTCTGAATGTTTACAAAGACAAATTACTTCTATCACATTTCCTTTAAAGTGTCTAAACTGATCATGTGGTTTGATTTCCATTCTATCCCTCCTTACAAAAAAAAAGAATGGTATCCAAGGAGTGCATAAGCACGGTACCATCCTTTCTTTTACTCATCTTTGATAACGGTATGCACCGGAAATGATTAGTTTCTCTAGAAAGTAGATTCATAAAACACTATGCTTAGTTCTCACCACCCACTAAGTCTCTTCCTTTCATAATGATTTTATTACTTGTCTTTCATCCCTGATTTATAGTGTGATTATAACATGTCCAGAAAGTACTTGTCAATATGGATCAATTCTTCCTAGGGAGCCAAAATCTTCTTCTTTTCTCATTCTTATAAACTTTTGGTACAGTCATTTGATATTTCCAATGATGATTTTGATCTTGTTCACAATGAAACGTAATCTGATGTTTCTCGAATAATTCCTTTTCTATTTGTACTTGTTGATCGACTAGTACATTTGATACCTCTTCCATCGTAGATACTCCTATATTCACAGAAATATTGGTTCCATCACAACTGACAGTTGGTACATTTCCAATGAGATATTGATATGGAGTAATCCCGAAGATATTCAACAAATCTTCCGTATAGGGAAGTGGATGAATCTCATGATCACCAGCACGTCTCTCGGCAAGATGTCCAATTCTTACCATTCCCTCTTCTATTTCTTCCAAAGTATGTGAATATTTTTTCTTATTGTGATATATAATACAAGCTCTATTTTCTCCGCATAAAATATATTCCATTTGATACAGTTCAAATAAAGATTGTAATTGCTTTACAAATTTTGCATCTTGATAAATACTTCTTTGATAAATACTTCCTCGAAAATAACGAAAATAAATTTCAAGTTCCCTTTTAGAAAAATCTATTATCATTTCTCTACATTCCAGCTCATCAAAAATCCGATCTGATGGATCCAGTTCCAAATCAAAAACAGATTTTGTATAACTTTTTTTCTTTCTTGCACAAGAAACAAGTATTGGATCATGAAAAGCACGATCAATCAAGCAAAGGTATTTTCCTACTATATTCTGAACAAATTTCAGATTTTTGTTATCTTGAACATAAACCGTCTCTGTTGTCTGTTGCAAGATGTTCTTCATAAAGTCTGTATCTCTCATACTGTTTCCTCCTTTATTTGGCTTCATACCAACTTTTTCCATAGGCAATATCGACTTTTAATGGGACTTTTAACTGGATTACATGTTCCATTTTTTCTTGAATTAATGCTTTTACTGTCTCGATTTCATCTTCCGCACAGTCAAACAACAATTCATCGTGGACTTGTAATATCATCTTGGTTTTTAGGTTTCTCAATTTCAATTCTTTTCCAATATCTACCATTGCTTTTTTAATAATATCCGCACTGGTTCCCTGAATTGGGGTATTCAGTGCCATTCTCTCTCCTTGATGACGAATCATATAATTACTATTCTTTAACTCTGTAATGACTCTTTTCCTGTGGAAAAGTGTCTGTACATATCCATCTTGATATGCCTTTTTAATCTGTTGATCCATATATTCTTGAATTCCTGGATACGTTTCTAAGTAATGATCGATAAAGTGTTTTGCTTCTCCAACACTGATATTTAAATTTTCACTTAATCCAAAACTACTAATTCCATAGATAATTCCAAAGTTTACTGCTTTTGCTACCCTTCTCATCTGTTTTGTCACATCTTCTTTAGCAACGTGAAAGATATCACTTGCCGTTTTGGTATGAATATCCATTCCTTGATGAAAAGCATCAATCAAAGCTTGTACACCAGACATATGCGCCAAAATACGCAGTTCAATTTGTGAATAATCTCCACCGAGAATCACACAGTGTTCACTTGGAACAAATGCTTTACGAATCAGTCTTCCATATTCCGTACGAACAGGAATATTTTGTAAGTTTGGTTCCATTGAAGAAAGACGTCCTGTTCTTGTTAATGTCTGTGTATAAATGGTATGGATTTTTCCATCTTCTTTTACAACATTTAATAACCCTTCAATATAAGTAGTATATAACTTTGTAATCATCCGATAATCTAATATCTTAGGAATGATTGGATGAACGTCTTTTAATTTTTCTAATACATCAGCGGCTGTAGAATATCCTCTTGCTCCTTTTTTGCCATGTGGTAAGCCTAGTTTTTCAAATAGAATCGTTCCTAATTCTTTTGGCGAAGTAATTAAAAACTCACAACCTGCTAGATCATAGATTTCCTTTTCTAATTTCTTTACTTTTTCTTTGATTTCTTCTCCCATCTCTTTTAACGTTTCTTGATTGAGATGAACACCTTGGAATTCCATGTCTCCTAATACAAAAGCAAGTGGATGTTCTATTTCTTGATATAACTGGTATACTTCTTCCTCTTTTAGCTTCTGTATCAATTGTTCTTTCGTCTCGTAAATAAATTTTGCTTTCTGTCCAGCATACAAGGCAACTTCTTCTAATTTTGGAGCTTTTAATTTTGTTTTCCCATAAATTGTTTCATAAAATGGAATTTGATAATCAAAATTATTAGCAAGATAACTAATATCATCTTTTACATTGTAGTCTAATAAAGATGCGGCAATCATACTGTCAAATGTAATCTGATCGATTTCTATTCCTAACCATTTCAAAGCGACATAGACTTTTTTCGCATCGTAAGTACATTTCTCATTTTCTAATAAAAACTTCGGAGCTTGTACTAAAATTTCTTTTGGAATAAATTGTAAATGGGTTCCATCATAAACAGCCATTCCTAAGATTTCACTATTATGATAGTTGGTTCCTAAAAGTTCTAAATAGACTGCACAATCCCCTTCTACTTGAATTTCATCTATACTTTGTACGATTGGAACGTTTTCTACTTTTTCTGGTTCCTTTTTCTGATATTCTTTTTCTTTCTTTAGGAAAGAATAAAATTCTAATTCTTCGTATAGTTTTTCTAAGTTCTCATGATCTCGTTCTCGACATTTTGTATCTTCTATAGAAATTTCCATATCAACATTTTTTACAATAGTTGCGAGATGGTAGCTTTGATAAGCATGCTCTTTATCTTGTACCAACTTATCATGAACACTTCCCTTAATCTCATCAATATGTTCATAAATGCCATCTAAGGTTCCATATTTACGCAATAGTTTTAATGCTGTCTTTTCTCCAATTCCTTTTACTCCAGGAATATTATCAGAAGGATCTCCTTCTAGTGCTTTTAAATCTACAACTCTTTCTGGCATAATTCCATAATCTTCGAAAAAGGTTTCTTTGTTGTAACGAATAGAATCTTTTTGTTTCAAAAGTTTCATATCTACATCATCACTGATCAACTGTAATAAGTCTTTATCACTAGAGACAATGGTTCCAATAACTTCATCATCTTGATCACAGTAAGCAGCAAAAGTCCCTATAATATCATCCGCTTCATAATTATCAATCTCATAATACGTATAACCTAAGAGAGTTACTAACTTTCTGGCAATAGGAAACTGTTTTTTTAATTCATCTGGCGTTTCGATTCTCCCACCCTTATAATCTTGATACTCTTCATGACGAAATGTTTTTCCTTTATCAAAAGCAACAATCATATATTCTGGATTCTCTTCGTTGATAATTTTAGTTAACATATTATGAAATCCAAACAAGGCATTGGTTGGAAATCCTTTTGAATTCTTCATAAAATTACCACTGTACGCAGTTGCATAATAACTTCGAAATAATAAATTATTTCCATCTACTAAAATAATCTTTTTCATTCTACCACCTTTTTCAATACGAAATATCTACATTGATAAGCACAATACGTTTTCAGATAATTCTCTTTTTGGTTGATATCATTTTTCGTATTATATTTTGGATTTGTTTTATCACAGAATCCTTTTAAACGTAATTTTCCATAAGACCAATCGCCAATGATATAATCATAGTCTAAAAAGTAATCTGTGAATAAGTGTTCTACACTTTCTCTTTCAAAACCATTTTTCTCATCTTCTATGATTTGATATTTTTGATCTAAAAATTTTTCTATCTTCACATTCACCACATCCAAAAATATTATAACATGTTTTTTAAGAAACTTGGTGAAAAACAGTCTCAGATTGGTTTTGAATTCCTGAAAAATAAGTATCTGGCACAGTTCCTTCCATCATTTTGACTCCCAGTAAATAATCTGCTTCTACTTTGACAGAAGAAGTTGAAAAAGGAAGTAATAACATCTCTGTTAATTCGACGTGTAAATTAATTTCTAATAATGCATTATTAATTCCATAATTAGTAATCTTGGTATCGACCCGACTTCCTACTTCACCAGTTAAACGAAATCTTACGGGAACTCTTGGTCCTAAATTTGATAAAAAAACATTTCGAAAAGCTAGTCCAGTCGGAATATAAAAAATAATCCCTTCTTTCAGGGCATCTTGATCTAATGAAGTATTTTCTAATGCATCTTCGTAATAAGATAAATGGTCGATCTTTCCCTCTTGCACAAGTTGAAAATCTTCACTGACTTTTCTCGTAACTTTACCAAGTAAATCATTTACCAGAGGGCCATTTAAATCAATAGAAGTAATCGTTCCATTCTCATCTTTTCCAACAACATACAAATCATCCACATCCATACTCTCCTTGACCTCTTGACTAAGTGATTGATTTAAAATCAAATTAGAAATCTTCTTCATTTCTGTTTGGGCATATTCTTCTAAAAAAGGAGATAGAACGCGATTCAAATACGAGAAAACAAGTATTACTGTAAGAATAAGGAGAGAAAGGAGAACAAATAGAAGTTTTTTCTTACTTCTTTTTTTATTTTTATCAAACAAGAGATGCTTTCTTCTTAAATTCATTCTTCGAGACATAGTTTCACCTATTTTATCCTATTCCATAGTATAAAAAATATGAATCAGAAGATACTATAAAAGGGTGATCATATGGATATGAATGTAAAAGTATCAACGAATCCAATTGTCTGTTATGAGACAGATACGATTGGAATGGTTGCGGAAAAAATGAAAGAATATGAGATTGGTTTTTTACCTGTCGTAAATAAAGAAAAAAAGGTTGTTGGTGTCATTACGGATCGGGATTTAGTGATTCGTGCGATTGCTAACAAAGAAAAGAAAAATTGTCAGGTCAAAGACTACATGACAAAACATGTTTGTGCGATTGATAAGAAAAAAAGTATCAAAGAGGCACTAGAAATGATGAAGAAAGAGAAAGTAACACGATTATTAGTAACAGATGAGAAAAAGCTTGTGGGCATCGTATCTCTGTTTGATTTTCTAAAAGAAGATCAAGCAAAATCAATTTTTAAAACACTGAAAAATATGAAGAGAAAAGAAACACTGATTCAATTAGAGCCACAAGTAGATGAATTTTATCTCTAACATTAAAAAATCTCGGGACAAACCGAGATTTATTTTACTTTACGATAACGGTATTGATATTCTCTTCGAATCACTGTATTTGGCGTATTATTTAATTCTTCTACCGTCATACCAATTTCTTTTTCAAAATCTTCTTTTTCTAAATAATTTTGTAAGTATAAAACAGAATTAATACGATACTTTACACGATATCTAGAATTTACATTAATTCTCTCTTCACGATAATAACTATTACTACTATCTATTTTTGATTCATCACGATACATACTCCAATTGGTATAGATCATGGTTTCATCATCACGATATGGACGACTTTCTAATGGTTCAGAACGATATGTACTATAATCTCTTTCTACTCCATTATAATAACGATACAAATCATCTACATAAGAATAAAGTGTAATCTCTTTTTCCTCATCTTGAATATAATCATCCCCTGGACTGGTTGGATAATACCTTCCATTCTCCCAGTATTCTTTTTCACCATCGACTTCTTTATACCAACGATATCCAGTTTCCCTGTGAATAACACGATAATCTTTTTCATCTGGATAGTTTGGAGACCAATCACTTGGTTCTGATTCTATTTTAGAATCTTCATCTTTATAAGCATACCCTGCTACTGGTTCATTAGAATACGCGGAATAATTATCATTTAAATTTGCATAATACTTCCAACGTTTATCACGATAAGAATACGTATTTTTTGTATCTTGTTCAATCGCAATCAGTTCTCCTGGTTCAGGCACTTCTGGAATAATATCTTCATTTATAGGCATATAAATATCATATTCTTTATCTTTTTTTGTTTCTACATCTTCTTCTTTGATCCATTTTGAATACTCTGTATAGTAATCTTCATAAGTATAATAGTTATAAGTTGTTTTTACTTCAACATAATCCCCTTCTTTTGGTTCTGTATCTGTCCAATCACCAAAATCACCATAGCGTTCATCAGTTGTACAGTAATCACAATTTGTTAGGGTTGCGACAGTAACATAATCACCTTTTACTTTCGTAATCGTTACTGTACCATTGCAAACATTTTCATTCAAAGTAATATCATCACGGTTGATGTTTCCTTTTTCTTTGATCTCATCAGAAGAAATCGTTACTTCATCTCCATTTAAAGCAGGAAGTTTTTCATCATTTTCCGCGATTTTTAAAGCAGCTTCCATAAAACGAGATTCAATGGATGTACATTTATCATTACGACTTTTATTATAAAGAAAGATTGCGATAAAAACGACAATAAGAACAACGAGAACTACAATTGAAATATTACGGATTAGTTTCTTGGGATCAATTGGTTCTTTGACAATCGGTTGTCCTTTTTCATCTAAATAACCTTCTTGTTTCATTTTGTCCACCTCTTACTTACTAAAATCATAGCATATTTTCTCAAAAAAGAAAAGAAATTATAGTGGGTATCTATAATTTCTAAATGTAAAGGAACTCTGGTTTTTGATATCTTTGCTTCCAAACTTTTTCCTGATCATATTTATGAATTACAACAGCTTGACCTAGTTCTAAACTTGTTGGAACATCGATAATTCTCTGATTACGAGATCCTTTAAATTTTAAATTTAAGCTTTTTTGCGCTAATTCAAAACGTCCATCTACTAAAACATCAACTTGTTCTAATAATTTTAAGATATAAGGTTCTTTTTCTTTCATGGAAAGCAATTGTTCAAATGTAAAACCTGTGTAACACCAAACATTGAGTCCTAATTCTTTTGCGTACTTTGCTAGTTCATAACAAGCCTGAGCTTGGAAAAGAGGATCACCACCAGATAATGTAATACCATCATGATTTTCTAATGCTTTGATATCTTGTTTTACGGTATCAATATCATAGAGTGCTCCCCCTTGAAAGTCCCAAGTTTCTTGGTTATGACATCCTTTACAGTGATGTCCACAACCTTGTGTCCAAACAACAGCACGAATTCCTGGACCATCTACAATACTATCTGTTTGTAGAGGAATGGCAAGTCTAATTTTTTGCATTTTTAAAATTTAATGTATGTTTTACACGGTCTCTCTCTTCAGCACGTTTTCCATTATTGAAACGATCTACCGTTCCAACTAAATAACCTGTAATACGACGAATTCTTTCAAAATGAACGTCTCCTTCTTCTCTTCCACATCCTGGACATTTATCGTTAATGACTCCATTGAATCCGCATACAGGATCACGATCAACTGGATGATTGATTGCTCCATATCCAATTCCTGCATCTTTCATTAAACGTACTACTTTTTCAAATGCTTCTACATTTTCAGTAGTATCTCCATCTAACTCGATGTAAGTAATATGTCCACCATTGGTTAGTGCATGATATGGTGCTTCAATTTCGATTTTCTTTGCAGCAGAAATATTATAGTATACAGGGACATGGAATGAATTTGTATAGTATTCACGGTCTGTAACACCTTTAATTTTTCCGTAAATTGCTTTATCAATATTAACAAATCTTCCGGCAAGACCTTCTGCTGGAGTTGCGATCAATGAGAAATTTAAATTATATTGTTTTGAGTATTCATCTGCTTTATCACGCATAAATCCGATGATTTCAAGTCCTAATTTTTGTGCCTCTGCACTTTCTCCTTGATGTTTACCAATTAAAGCTTTTAAACATTCAGCAAGTCCAATAAATCCAAATGTTAAAGTACCATGTTTTAATAACTTACGAATACGATCATTTGGTTTTAATTTATCTCCATCTGTCCATACTCCTTGTCCTAATAAGAATGGAAAGTTATAAACATGTTTTCTACATTGTAATTCAAAACGTTCTAACAATTGATCTTTTACAAGTTCCATCAAATCACCAAGTTCTTGATAGAAACCATCCATATCTGTTTTCTCATTTGTAATGATACCATGTTTAATACCTAATCTTGGAAGATTGATTGATGTAAATGATAAGTTTCCACGTCCTGGAGTAACTTGATTATCTGGATCTGTAACATCCCCCATAACACGTGTACGGCATCCCATATAAGCAACTTCTGTTTTTGGATCTCCTTCTTTATAGAATTGAAGATTGAATGGAGCATCAATAAATGAGAAGTTAGGGAATAATCTTTTTGCGGATACTTCACATGATAAATGGAATAAATCATAATTTGGTTCTCCAGGATTATAATTGATTCCTTCTTTTACTTTGAAAATAGAAATTGGGAAAATAGGTGTCTCACCATGACCAAGTCCTGCATCCAAAGCAAGTAAATAATTTTTCATAACCATTCTTCCTTCTGGAGAAGTATCTGTTCCAAAGTTAATACTTGAAAATGGAACTTGTGCTCCAGCTCTAGAATGCATTGTATTTAAATTGTGGATAAATGCTTCCATTGCTTGATAAGTAATACGTTCTGTTTTTTGTAGTGCCTTTTCATATCCTAAAGCAAGCATATGATGTACTTTTTCACTTCCTTTAGAATAAGTATCAAACTCATCAATATCGATTTCAATCGTTGTTAATTTAGAAATATCTTTAGCAAGTTTCTCCATATTGACAAGTGGTTTTAAACCTTCTAAATCAAGATAATCATTCATAATTTGTTTAAATTGTTTCTTGAATGTCTTTAATACACCAGGCGCTAAATAATAATCAAATGCAGGAATTGCTTGTCCACCATGTTGATCATTTTGGTTTGCTTGAATTGCAATTGCGGCAAGTGCTGCATAAGACATAATATCTTGTGGTTCTCTTAAATGACCATGTCCTGTTGAAAAACCATCTTTAAATAAACGGCTCAAATCGATTTGACAACAAGTCGTTGTACCCATTGCCATAAAATCCATATCGTGAATGTGGATTGCTCCTTCATCATGAGCATCTGCAAATTTACGTTTCATCAAATAAGCTTTCGTAAACTCTTTAGAAATCGTTGCTCCTAATTGAAGCATCGTTCCCATAGCAGTATCTCCATCGACGTTTCCATTCTCTCTTTTGGTATTTTCTTCATGCGATGATTTTAAACCTAAGTTCTCAATATTCTTTAAGAATTTGTGCAATCTCTTATTATCAGCAAATGCTTCACGAGATTGTGTTCTTCTTTCACGATAAGATTTAAATGACTCATAAACATCTTGATAATGTTTCTTTTGAAGTTCATCCTCTATCAAATCTTGAATTGTTTCAATTTTAATTCTTTCTTCATCTTTAAATTCTTTTTTAATACGGTCCATCACTGCGTGATATACCTTATTAATATCTTTCTCACTATATCCTACATCCTGTAATGTCGCATTATCAACATCAGGAATTAAACTATCAAATCCTTTTTTGATTGTCATGGCAATTTTTGTTCCATCAAAATCAACCTTTTTACCATTTCTTTTTACTACCTGTAGTTCTACAGTAGCATCTTCCATAATATCTGTCATAACATTTCCTCCTACTCTAACTACAGTCATTATATCTACAACAATACAAAAAAGCAAGAAAAAAGCGAACAAAAAATAAAGTTTTTTTGCCCCTTCTCATTAGCCCTTGTTTTTCAAGAAAAAACAGGTTTACAGAAAAATGTCAATTTTCATTTCTTGACTTTTTTCATTTTTTATTTTTCCTTGTTTTTGCATTTATCCTTTATTTTTAAAGGAAATTGTATTTTTTACACAAATTATTTTTTTGGTTTTTTTCGTTTTTTCAAAAAAATAATTTTCTCTTCTTTGCATTTTTTCTTATTTTTACTTTTCTTTGCTTTTCTATTTTTTACGCATTTTCCCTTTATTTTGTTCGCCTTTTATACATTGTTCTTTTACGAAACGTTACCACTCTGATTTTCATCCTCTAAAACTCTATTTGGAATACGAATTTGATTCTCAATTGGAACTTCCACGACATCTTCTTTTAGTGACTCTGGATGATATTGTAACAAGTTTTGCTTTTTTAAAACTTCATAAATTGTTGGTGCCCCAATAAAGCAAAATAAACTGACCCAAACACTATCTTTCCAACCAGTCCCATAAAATGACATTGAAAATGGTATACCAATGAGAAAAGAAAAGATTAAATTTAAAATCCAGATTTGCCAACATTTCTTAATGATTGGCAATTTTTTAAACTTTTGTAACAAAGCCATCATTACAACAGATAAAATTAAACTAATCATTAAACAATTCACAAAACTGCTCGGTAATACGGTCTCCATACTCACACTTCCTCTTTACTATGTTATATGAGAAAATAAAGTTCTTTTGTATTGAAAACACCTAATAAAGAATATATTTAAAACAGAGGTTGATCAATATGAGAAAATTCCTAATACTCCTTTTTGGCTTACTTCTGATCACTGGGTGTACGAAGCAAGAGGAAAAAGTAAAAACAATGATTGAAAAAAAATATAATACCAATATTACAATCCAATATCCCATTACAAATATTTCTAAGTTAGATCAAATCGTAAAAAAGGATGTCAAAGAAAAATATCAAGACTTTTTAGAACAACAGAAGGAATTTGTGGAAATTGCAAAAGATGCAGAATTTAATATTGATTATACATATCACCAAGTTGATGACCATTATGAAATCATCACGCTCCGCTTTTTTTCAAACTCCACCCTCCTTTCCAACCCATTATATGAAATTTCAACTTATGTTTTTGATACAAAAGATCATGAGATGAAAACACTCAAAGATCTGATCTCATCAACAGAAATTGATAAGTTACAGGATAAAATTTTAAAAGAATTACAAAAAAAATATCCAGATTGTCTTCTTTTAGATCAGGCCAAAAAAGAACTATCGGATATCTCACATCTGCATTTTACATTTGATCATGAAAATTTTTATTTTTACTTTGATCCATATGAAATTGCAGCTGGATACTTTGATATTATGGAAGTATCCATTCCCATCGAACAAATAGGATTAACGATTGACTTAGAACTAGGAGAAAGCAAAAAGACTTATCAACCTGTTGAGAAAACAACAAGAATCATTGATCCAGATCAAAAAAGTATTGCGATTACATTTGACGATGGTCCTAGTAACTATACCAATGAAATATTAAATGTGTTAAAGAAATATGATGCAAGTGGAACTTTTTTCGTAATTGGTAATAAAGTAGAAATTTATTCAGACACCATGCGAAGAATGGTCCGTGAAGGAAACGAAATAGGAAATCATTCTTACAGTCATAAATGGCTTACCAAACTAGACCAAGAAGAACTAAAAGAACAGATTCAATTGACCCAAGATATTGTAAAAAAAGTAACAGGAGTAACCCCACGTCTTTTAAGACCTACTTATGGGGCTGTCAACGATAAACTGAGAAATAGTACGTCATTAGAAGTCATTATGTGGAATGTAGATACAAGAGACTGGGAATCTCATAACGTAGATACCATCGTGAAGAAAACAATAAAAAACACAAAAGATGGCAGTATCATTATCATGCATGACACCAAAAAACAAACTGTAAATATTCTAGAACAACTATTAAAAAAATTAGAAAAAGAAGACTACCAATTTGTGACAGTCACTGAGTTAGAAAAAATCAAACAAATGAGAGCATATGAAAAATAGTAGTAATATTGATCAAATTACACTTTTAAATATTCAAGAATTTGCCTCTTTTTGTTATTTAATTACTACCGCAGTTGCCATCTATCTCACCCACTATAGAAAACAAACTGTTCAAAATAAAAGTACTATGATTACACCAGAGGAAGCAAGAAGGTTGAATATTTTTAATCACTTTGCCATTTTAATTCTAACCTCAATATTTCTTTACGTCAATTTCATCACCTTACAAAGTGCCCGAGAAAATCAGGAAGACACAACTCTATTATCTCTTCAAAGTTTTGCTTCCATCTTAACTACCATTGGTGCGATTATCGTATTATATGTTGTAATTCAAGATCCCATTGATAATCCTAGTAGTAATGAAAATCCAGAAATTTAAAAAGTAGACTGATTGCCTACTTTCTTAAAATAAACTAAGTTGACTAGATTCATCCATATTATCTAGCATTCCCATCATTCTCATTTTCTCAATCAACGTTGCAGAAACTTTTCCTCTTTTTTGTAAATCTTCAATACTCAAAAATTCATTCTTTTCACGCTCTTCAACTATCTTTTCTGCAACAGTAAGACCTAGTCCATCAATGGTACGGAATGGTGGTATCAAAGTATGATCATCTTTAATCACAAAATTCTTTGCTCCACTTTCCGTTACTGATAATGGTGCAAATTGAATTCCACGCGCTGTTGCTTCTAAAGCGATTTTTAAAGTTTCAATAATATTGATTTCTTTATTTGTTGCTTCTTTTCCTTTTGCCTCTAGTTCTGCAATTTTATTTTTAATCGCATCATATCCTTTGATCATTGTTTCAATATCAAAATCGTCAACACGAACAGAGAAATAAGAACAATAATACCAAAGTGGATAATGAACTTTAAAATAAGCAACACGGAAAGCACTAATTACATAAGCTGCAGCATGAGCTTTTGGGAACATGTACTTAATTTTTCCACAAGAATCGATAAACCATGATTCAATTCCTGCTTCTTCCATATCCTTTTTATATTCTTGCCACTGTTCTGGTTGTTTACTAGCTTTTCCTTTACGAACAAATTCCATAATTTTAAATGCTTTCTTTGGTTCCATTCCATTATACATCAAATATACCATGATATCATCACGACATCCAATTACTTCTTTAAATGGAACGACATTGTTACGAATTAATTCTTGGGCATTTCCTAACCATACATCTGTACCATGAGAAAGACCAGAAATCTTAATCAATTCTGAAAATGTCGTCGGTTTGGTATCTACTAACATTTGAATGGTAAATTTTGTACCAAATTCTGGAATTCCTAATGTCCCTGTTGGACAATTAATCTGTTCAGGAGTAACTCCTAATGGTTCCGGTCCACAGAAGATCGCCATCGTTTCTTTATCATCTAATGGAACTTTAGTCACATCCATACCAGATAAATCTTGTAACATACGTAAATGTGTTGGATCAACGTGACCCAAAATATCTAGTTTTAATACATCTTGATCAATGGCATGATAATCAAAGTGCGTTGTACGCCATAAACTCGTTGGATCATCTGCAGGGTATTGGAACGGAGTAAAATCAAATACATCCATATATCCCGGGATAACGACAATTCCTCCTGGATGTTGTCCTGTTGTTCTTTTTACACCAGTACAACCTAGTGCAATACGCTCTACTTCCGCTGTACGCATCATAATTCCTTTATCTTCACAATACCCTTTTACAAAACCAAATGCTGTTTTATCGGCCACTGTACCAATCGTACCTGCACGATAAACGTTATCAACACCGAATAATACTTTAGTATATTCATGGGCTTTCCATTGATAATCTCCTGAGAAATTCAAATCAATATCAGGTACTTTATCTGCATTGAATCCTAAGAACGTCGCGAAAGGCATGTCTTGCCCATCTTTATTCATCATAGTTCCACACTTTGGACACGCACGATTCGGTAAGTCAAATCCACTAGAATATTTAGATCCTAATGTTTCTCCATTCTCTTCAAAAATACTATGTTTACAATTTGGACAAACATAATGAGCCGGCAATGGATTTACTTCCGTAATTCCCATCATTGTCGCAACGAAACTACTTCCAACAGAACCACGGCTACCAACTAAATATCCATCGTCATTAGAATGTTTTACTAATTTTTGCGCAATCAAATAAATAACGTCGAATCCACCACCGATAATTCCTTTTAATTCTTGTTCAATACGATTACTAATCAATTCTGGAAGAGGATCTCCATAGATAGAATGAGCTTTTCCATATACTAATTCTTTTACAGTTTCAACTGAATTTTCAATCTTAGGAGAAAATGGAATACCTCCTGTTTCAATAATGACTTCAATAATATCTACCATATCGGCAATCTTATTCGGATTCGTTATCACAATTTCTTCTCTTAAATCATCATCTAAAAAACTAAAGTCTTCTAACATCTCATCTGTTGTTCTAAAATGTTGTGATGGAATTTCACGAATATTACTACGGGCTAGTGGATGTCTTCCACCACCAGGTACTTTTTGATTCACAATAATTTCACGATATAACTTGTCTTCGCGATTTAAATGATGTACATCACCAGTTGCGACAATTAATTTTCCAGCATCTCTTGTTGTATGAATAATCTTTTTGATGTTATCAATCAATTCTTGTTTATTTGCGAAATCATTCATCTGCAGTAAATGATCATAACACTCTGGCGGTTGGACTTCTACATAATCATAAAAACGTATCATATTACTTAATTCTTCTTCACTCTTACTTCGTGCTTGAGTAAAAATTTCACTTTCATAACAACCACTACTAATTAATAATCCTTCTCTTAATCTCTGAATTTCACTTCTTAAAATTCGTGGAGTTTTATACAAATATTTTGTGTTTGCTAGAGAAATAATCTTAAATAAATTTTTTAAACCCGTTTTATTTTTACATAAAATATTAATATGATATGGACGTCCATATTTGTGAATTTCATCTTTAGATACTAACTTATCTAAATCTGTCATCTTTTCTAAATTACGATCAGATAATTTCTTCATCATTTTGTGAAATACTAGTGCAGTTCCTTCCGCATCATAATCTCCTCGATGATGAGCAGATTCGTCCCAAGGAACATTATATCTTTTTACCAGTGCAGACAAACTATGTCTAGCAAACGTATTATCTAATGTACGTGACAATTCCAAAGTATCAATCACAGGATTTTGAAACGTTCCTAGATTATATTTTCTGTATGCCATTTCTAGGAAAGAAACGTCAAATTTCGCATTATGAGCAACCATTGGTAAATCGCCAAACCATTCAATAAATCGCTTGATTGCATTTTCTTCGTTGTCTTTTCCTTCTAACATCGCATCCGTAATATTCGTCACGTCAATAATTTTTTGCGGTAATTTTCTACCTGGATTAATCAACTCATCATACTTTTCGATAATCTCACCATTATGTAACTTTACTGCTCCGATTTCAATAATCGAATCACCACCACCGGCATTAAAACCAGTTGTTTCAAAATCAAATACCACATAAGTATTATCTAATAATACAGAATCGTTAGGACGAACAACAATGTTTACTTCATCGTCAATCATTGTTAATTCTGTTCCATAAATTGCTTTAAAAGGTTCTTCTCCCTCTTTTAACCCTTTATTGATATCACAAATCAAATGATAGACATCTGGAAAGGCTTGAGCACCATTATGATCAGTAATTGCAATTGCCTTATGTCCCCATCTACGGGCTGTTTTCACAAGATCTTTCGCTTCCACAACACCGTCCATTTGACTCATTTTCGTGTGGGCATGTAACTCTACTCGCTTTACTGGTGCATGATCTTCTCGCTGTTGAATCTGCTTATCTAAAAGGAGAATATCACGAGCCGTAAAAGTCAATTCTTTTGAGTATTGATCATCCTTTATATTTCCACGGAATAAATAAAATTTTCCCTCTTTTAATTTAGGTAAAACCAAGTTTGCTTCTTCCTCATCATGTAAAAATAATTTTACATAAATACTATCTGTATAATCCGTAACTTTCAAAGTCACAATTTTTAACTCTGTTTTCGTATCACGGACATCGATTCCAAAAATAGTTCCCTCTATTGTAATATTATTCATTTCTGCAATAATATCGTGAATGGTAATAGGATCCGTATCAATTGCTCTACCAAATACAACATCAGGATTAGAGGTATCTGTAACTGTTTTTCTTTTATAATTTCCCTTAAATGATTGTTTCTTTGGTTCTTCTGGAGTAGAAACCTGAATGGGTGTTGCTTCTACTTTTCGTACCTCTTCAATTAACGTTTTTTCAATTTCTCGTTGCATTTCCAAACTCTGTTCTGTATCAATCTTTACTTCAAATGTAATTTCTTGATAACCCGCTTTCTTTAATTTATTTCTCACTTCTTCTTCAATAGAACGAAACTTCATTTCCTCTGCTTGATTACTTACTGTCAATACTACATAGCCGTCTTCATAAGAAACCTTTGCATCCAATAATAATTCTACTAATGGATTTTCTTGTTTTAATTCTTCTAAAAAATGTTTAAAATAAATTAAGAATAACTCCGCAGATGGTTTTTCCACTTGAAAAGAAGCAGAAACTGTTCTACATGTTGGAAAAGCTGCTCTTAATTTTTCTTGAAAAGATAAATATAAATCCAATGGTAGTGTATGATCCAGATGAATATAGAAACGATATTCATCATGTCCGTGATTTCCTATAATTCGATTTAATAATCCACCTTGGAAATGATTTTTTTCTTCTTCTGACAATTGTAATTGCTTACATAAAATTTCTAATTTATCATTCATCTTCTAGATCACCCTAATTGTTATTGTACCAAAAAAAAATGCAGAAGAAAATCTTTTCTGCACATTTTTAAATATGTTTTTCTTTTGCTTTTTCTTTGGCAACACGACGCATATGATCTAAAAATAATCCTTGGCAAAGTGGATAACCAAGTTCAGCTAATTTTTGAACTTCTGCCAAAATTTGATCTTGATCAAATTCTACACCTTCAATACGAAGATAAGTAGGTGCCTCTAATGGAACAGAAGTCATACTAATATTGCTCGCATAAAAATTAAGAACATTATAGATCTTCTTTCCAAAATAACGAGTCGCAACTTTTCTTATTACTGAAAAAGAGATTGTTGGAACTAATTCATAATAATCTAATAGATCAGCGGTTTCTCCAGAAGCCTCTTTCATATTCTTATATGCCACTAGTTGTTCAAAAACTGTCATAAAATTCAATACCATTTGACTACGATGATCTTCTTTCTCAAATTGTCGAAATCGTTTTACCAATTCTGCTATTTTGATTCGATACTTACTCATGTTTTTACGAACAGAAGAAGATGAGATACCACGATTTTCACAATAAAGTGCAAAATCCAAAATAATATTTTCTGAAGATAGATAATCTGTTAAAATCTCTTTTAAAACAGCGATCATTGTTTCATCATTTGATTGACTAGCCGAATTCGCTCTCAATCCATTTGTAATTCCACTCGGATAGGGATTTCTAGAGGCAGAGCTATTACTTTCTTTTCTCACATCTTTCTGTAGTGAATACTGATCTGCCAT
>CALVJU010000041.1 GCA_944332375.1 uncultured Bacilli bacterium | reverse complement strand
TCATTGTATCTGTATTCCTGATGTTAGGAATTGGATATGCATTATTAAGTCAGACATTACAGATCAATGGTACAGCTAATATTACATCGAAATGGAAAATATTGTTTACAAGTGCCGAAGAAAAAGAAATGGTAAATGCGACTACTCAGTTAAAAGAAATTACAGATGATACCACATTAACTTTGAATGTAGAGTTAACTCAACCAGGAGCTACTGCTACTTATGATGTTGTAGTAGCAAACCAAGGTGACTTGGATGCAGTTCTTTCTAAAATAGAAGGTGTGGAAGAGACGAATAATTCTGATCCATTACCAATCAAAGTTCATTTAGAAAATATTGCAGAAGGAGATCCATTACTTAAGAGTGAAGAGAAAACATTTCAAGTTATCGTAGAATGGGATGCATCTCAGGATTTTAATGAAACAAATATGAAGAAAGAAATATCGATTACTTTGACTTATGAACAAAGTGATGGAGGAGTACCAGTAATCCCAACACCAGGAGAAGATGGAGTGAATATGGGAGGACAAACAGTAGCCTTAGTATCTAGTGGAGATGGACTCTATGAAGACAGTTATGAGAATGGAAGATATATCTACAGAGGACAAAGCCCCAATAATTATGTAGAGTTTAATAACGAATTATGGAGAATTATTGCCAAGGAAACAGATGGAACGTATAAAATTATTAGAGATGAATTGTTACCAGGAACAATGGCATTTGACTCAGAAGGATATCGAAGTTATGAGAATAATACTTATTGTACTGACTTACAAAGTAATTTTGGCTGTGGGGTATATGGAAAAGTAAGTGGGACATATCAAAGTCCTGATGGAAGGTTCAGTGGAACAGTCACAGAAGATTCTAGTATTGCTGATTATTTAAATGGAGAATACTATAATGAATTGACATCAACTGCTCGAGCTCAAATACAACAGCATGTCTACTATATTGGCCCAGTAGAGCTTTATGATCAAACAGGAAATGATAGTCTAAGTAAAAACATTGCAGGAGAAAAAATGAATACGTGGACAGGAAATATTGGACTAGTCAATGTCAGTGATGTATTAAAAGCAAGTACGAATTCAGCATGTACATCAGCAACAGATCAATACAATCAACAAATAGATAATGGAATAAGTGCATGTAATTCAAATTATTTATTAGATTTACCGGATAAAACAATATATTGGACAATCAATAATTGTGTTTCTCAATTTACACCAAATGATAACTTAGTATGGATAGGTTTAAATGCAATGGGTATGACAGGACTTGATAATTTTCTCGCAAATGATAGGGGTCAAGCTTTCTCTCGCCCAGTTCTCTTTCTCAAGTCATCTATCCAGTTTACATCTGGAAATGGAAGTAAATCACAACCATTTCAAATTGGAATTTAACATTTCACTTACAAAACTCTACAAATCATTTATTTTGTGATATGATGAAAAATGATAATCAGAGAGAATTATTTAAAAAAAATAGTAGATGCGAAAGATACTGAATTTATCAAAGTGATAACTGGTATTAGAGGAAGTGGAAAATCAACTCTTTTGTTAATGTTTAGAGATTATTTAAAAGATCATAATGTACAAGATGATCAAATCATTTATATGAATTTTGAATCTGCAATGTATGATGATATAAAAAATTATAAAGATTTATATCAATATGTGAAAGAAAAAATAAAAGATCAGAGAATCTATTTATTGTTAGATGAAGTTCAAAATGTTGAAGCTTGGGAAAAGGCTATTAATTCATTTAAAGTTGATTTTGATATTGATATTTATATTACTGGTTCTAATGCTTATTTATTATCTTCAGAGTTATCAACATTATTATCAGGGAGATATATTGAAATAAAAATGTATCCACTATCATTTAAAGAATTTTTGTTGTTCAATCATTATGATCATGATGATTTGGAAAATAAATTTTATGAGTATTTAAAATATGGTGGTCTTCCTGCAATTACTTTAATCAAAGATAATGATGAATTAGTGTTATCTTATTTGAATGATATTTATAATAGTATTGTGAAAAAAGATATTATCAATAGAAATAATATCAAGGATCCAGCACTCCTAGAAAATATTATTAAATATCTTGCTAATAATATTGGAAGTCCAGTATCATCTAATAAGATTAGTGATTATCTAAATAGCAATAAGATTGTTGAAAAATCAAATCACCAAACAATAGATAATTATTTAAATATGTTAGAAAAGTCTTTTATTATGTATAAAGCAGATCGCACTGATATTAAGAGTAAGTCCTTATTAAAGACTTTGGGAAAATATTATATTTCTGATACTGGTATTCGAAATATCATTCTTGGATTTAGAAATATCGATGAAGGACATTTACTGGAAAATGTTGTTTATTTAGAATTACTTAGAAGAGGATATCGTGTTAATATCGGAAAATCGGGAGAATATGAAGTGGATTTTGTTGCTGAAAGTCCTAATGTAATCAAATACTATCAAGTTACACAATCTTTAACAAATGATGCGATAAAAGAAAGAGAATTAAGAAGTTTAGAAAGTATTCAAGACAATTATGAGAAAATAATATTAACAATGGATAAAACAATTAACCAAGATTATAATGGAATTAAAGTATTTCGTATTATTGACTGGTTATTACAAGATGAAAAGTAATCAACCTAAAGAATATCAATCGAATGGTATTCTTTTTTATTTTGTTACATATACTTCAGTGAAAGGTGGTAGAGTATGAAAAAAATAATTCCTTTTCATAAAGAAATTCCATTTAAAACGAACTTAGAAGAAGTAACAAGTATTTCTTTAGAACATACCATTCATCCGGAAAAAGAAAAGGTGGAGGGTGATTTTATTGTCAGTGGAGAGTATAAGATATCAGATAATAGTAATTGTGTAGAATCTTTCTCTTATGAATTACCCTTTGAAGCAGAATTTCCCAATTGTAATTTAGATAAAGCACTGATTGATATTCATGATTTCTACTATGAAATTATGAATTCTAGTATTTTAACTGTTCATATTGAGTTATGTGTTCAAAATATTATTGAAGATCCTGTGATTGTAGAACCAGATCCCGAACCAATCAAAGAAGTAGAAGAAGTAATTGAAGAAAAAAACACAGAACAACCTGTGTTAGAAGAAAAACGTATCGAAGAATATGTCAAACAACAAATGGAAGAACAAGGAAAAGAACAATTAGAAAAAATTGAAAGAAAGATACAAGATTTATTTGATAAAGAAGTTGTCACAGAAGCAATTTCAGAACCAGTTTTACAAGAAGTACCAAAGGAAGAGAGTGATGAGTTAATGATAGAAGAAAAAGAAGTAGAGGAAGAAAAAAGAGATAAAATTGATGAGATATTAACGCAAATGGAGACTAAAGAAACTTATGCGACTTATAAAGTTTATATTGTAAGAGAAAACGATACTTTAGAAACGATTATGGAAAAATACGATACAACAAGAGAACTTTTAAGTTTATATAATGATTTAAATGAAATAAAACTTGGAGATAAAATCATGATTCCATCTCATGATGCGTAGTATTCGCTCTTTATTAGAGAAGTATGAATTTCATCCTACGAGGTATCAAATGAAAGGAAAAGTCACTTTCATTGATACCGACCGTGGGAAGTTTGCAATTAAGGAAATGGAACATGACAAAGAAGAAATATGGAATTACTTACGAAGTAGAAACTTTTTATATTATCCAGAAATCATAGGAAAAGAAAACCATTTTTTCATTACAAAACTAGAAGAAGATATTCCTATGCCAAGAGAACAAAAAGCCGCTGATCTCGTTGATTTAATGGCACTATTACATAGTAAAACAACCCATTATAAAGAAGTAGATATTAGTGACTATAAAGAGATTTACGAGGATATTAGTAATAATATTTTTTATTTACAAACTTATTATGATGATATGATGAGTGTGATCGAAAGTCATGTTATTATGAGCCCTAGTGAGTACTTACTAGCACGAAATATTACTTTCGTATATGCCAGTTTAAACTATGCGAAAACAACTCTAGAAGAGTGGTATGACATGGTAAAAACAATGACTAAACAGAGAATGGTTGTACTACATAATCACTTAGAACTATCTCATTTTATAAGAAATCAAAACACCTATCTAACCAGTTGGGACAAAGCAAAATTTGGAATTCCTATCTTTGATTTTTATAAATTTTATCGAAAACACTGTCTTGAATTTGACTTCGATGACTTATTCAAACGTTATGAACGTACTTATCCACTCCGTCAAGAAGAAAGAACACTTTTATTTATTTTACTTGCTCTTCCCGATAAAATAGAGTGGAATGAAAATGAATTTGTCATGTGTCAGAGAATCAGTAATATGATAGATCGTATGTATAAAACAGAAAAATTAATTTCACCATATAATACGGAAAAGAAAGAACAAGAACAACAGTAAAAATAAAAATAACATAAATAGATTAAAACGAGTAATCAAAAAGAAAGTTAAAAATACTTGATAGATGAGTAAGGTAAAGGCACAAAAACAACAGATCCACCATTTTCCTCTTCCGCAGAAGAAATTACCATTATGCATAAGTATCACCTAATAATAGAATATGAGAAGAGAAGGATATGTTGCCTTTTTTTTCTGTTGTATTCTCTTTTCACAAACGTTTGTTTGTTGTATAATAGAGTTGGGTGATGTCTATGGAACGAATTATTTTTCACATTGATGTAAATAATGCTTTTTTATCATGGACTGCCTTAGATCTATTAAGAAAGGGATATCAGTATGATATTAGAGAATCTTATGCGGCAATTGGAGGAGATGAAAAGTCACGAAGGGGAATTGTTCTAGCAAAGTCTCCAAAGGCAAAGAAATGTGGTGTCACTACAGGAGAAACCCTTTACATCGCTAGAAAGAAATGTCCTGCCATTCGTTTTTATCCGCCTAACTATGAGTGGTATCAGTATAATTCTAAAGCATTATTCCAATTATTAAGTCACTATTCTCCAGATATTGAAGTCGCTAGTATTGATGAATGTTATTTAGATTATGGGAAAGTAAAAAACTTATATGGCGATGAATATGAATTTGCGAAAAAGATTCAAAAAGAAATCTTCGATACGTTAGGTTTTACGGTAAATATTGGGATAGCAAATTCCAAGTTATGTGCGAAAATGGCCTCTGATTTTTCAAAACCAAATAAGATTCATACATTATACAACTGGGAGATCAAAGAGAAACTATTTCCATTACCTGTCGATGATTTATTCGGTATCGGCAAACAGACAAGTGCGAAACTACATCGTTTAAATATTCATACCATCTCTGATTTAGCGCATGCCAATCCCGTAGAACTCTCTAAATATTTTAAAAACAGTGCGACAAAAATGATCGAGTGGGCCAATGGAATCGATGATTCCGAAGTCATATCGGAAGAAACAGAAAGAAAAGGTATTAGTAATACAACAACCCTTCCTAAAGATATGAGTAGAACAGAAGAAATCTTTCCGATTTTACAAGCAATCAGTGAAAATGTTTCTACTTCTCTTCGTAAGAAAGAAAAGTATGCAAGTGTTATCGCAGTGATTTTTAAAGATAAATTTTTCAAAAGTTATACTCATCAAAGAAAATTAGAGAATCCTACTTGTTCTACTTCTGTCATTTTTGAAGTAAGTAAAGAGCTATTTTTAGAAGGATGGAAAAGAGAACCGATTCGTTTAATTGGAATTCGATTAGATCAATTAACAGATCATGTTACTTATCAATCTTCTTTATTTGAAGACTTTGAAGAGAAAAAAGAGCAAGAAACACTTGATTTTGTAGTAGATGAAATCAAAAAGAAGTTTGGTGATCAAGCAATAGGGAAAGCCTCTTTAACGGGAAATCAGATTAAAAGAAAATTTGATTAGAGGTTCTTTCCTCATTTTTTTTCATCTATGTTTTTTTTTATCTATGTTTTTTTTATAAAATATGATAGAATGAGAGAGTACGAATAAAAGGAGTTAGATATGGAACAAATAATGATTGATATTATGAATAGCTTTGGCTATTTTGGAATTTTCTTTTTAATTATGATTGAGAATGTATTTCCACCCATTCCAAGTGAATTGATTTTAACTTTTGGTGGATTTATGACAGTAAGTAGTAATATGACTGTTGTTGGAGTCATTATTGCTGCTACACTAGGTTCTTTACTTGGTGCTTTCATCCTTTATGGAATCGGAAAGTTATTGAATAAAGAACGTCTTATAAAAATTGTTACAAGTAAATATGGAAAATTACTTCGAGTAAAACCAAAAGATATTGAAGCTGCAGATCATTGGTTTGATACGAAGGGATCTATTACTGTATTGATCTGTCGCTGTGTTCCAATTGTACGTAGTTTGATCTCTGTTCCAGCAGGAATGAGTGATATGCCAATCCCTAAGTTTTTCATTTATACAATTATTGGGAGTGTAGTATGGAATACATTCTTAGTGTGTGTAGGTGCTTTTGCAGGAGATCAGAAAGATGCGATTTTAGCGTTCATTGATCAGGTCTCTCATATTATTTTGATTGTATTAGTCATCGCCTTTGTAGGATTTGTTATTTGGTTTTATAAAAGAAAGACAAATAAAAAGGAAAAAGTAAAACATGAATGAGTCTCTTGTAAAGAAGACGAGACAAGATCCACGAGTACAGTCTTTTCAAATCGGAGAGATTCATGTGCTACAAGCAATTCCTGAAAAGGTAACAAATGTTATTGTCTATTGCCATGGACTTGGAGCAAATAAAGAATGGATGGCACGTTTTTATGAGAAGTGTTATCAACAACAGATTGGAATCATCGCTTTTGATTTTCCAGGACATGGGGAAGATCAAAGATTTTTTGAAGACTTTCCTTTCCAACAGTGCTTACTTGATTTAAAACAAGTAATTACTTATGCGAAAACCATCGCACCTGTTCATTTATTTGGTAGTAGTTTTGGTGGCTTTGTAATATTAAATGAATTATTACAAAGCCCTGAAATAGAAAGTACATTTCTTATGTGTCCTGCAGTCAATTTCTATAGTATTGTGAAAAGAAAACTTTCTATTGCAAAGGAAGAAGATCTCCAAGACCAAGACATTTACTTATACCAGAAGTTAAAGTTATCTGGTTCTGTGTATCGAGAGCTTCAGGAAGCAGAAAGAAATGTGATTCAAGGAAAGATATCTCATGTGACAGTGATTCATGGAAAAGAAGATAAGACTGTTTTCTATTCCGATGTTGAAGCATTTTGTGTCCAACAGCAAATTGAATTGATACCAGTAGAACAGGGAAAGCATGAATTGTATGATTATGATGAAATGATTGTTCAATACCTTGTGAAGAGTATTGTTTCAATAGGATCATGATGTAGAAGGAATGAGAAATACAAATTTGTTTCTCTTTTTTCTTTGTGCTATAATACGGGGCGAAAGAGGGCAAGTCTTATGAAAAAATTGAATTTGCACAAGAAAGATACGTATGGAATTGAAATTGAATTTGTAACTAAACAAACACCCGTATTACAACAAGAAATCGATGATTTGATTGCGAAAAAGAAGTTACATCCCGATTGGATTTTAAAACCAGAAAAATCTTGTGATGAATATGGTGTGGAAGGAACTGGACAAGAAATCAATTCTCCAGTTTTGAATTATCAGAAAAGTTGGTTACAGGAATTAAAACAAGTATTGCATCTGTTAGAACAATATACAATGATCTCATCAAAGAGTGCGATTCATTTTCACATTGGAAGTCAAATATTTGAAGGACGTACTAGGTATTTACAAGATTTCCTATTACTCTGGTGTTATTATGAAGATATTTTATATCGCTTTGCGACTGGGGAATACAAAACAATTCGTAAGGCAACTGCCTATTATGCAAGACCTATGGATATTAGTATGAGTGAAGAACAAATTCATTTGTTAAATCAAAATTTGACAATGTGGGAATTTTTATCTCAATTTATGAAAGATTTTGGAAAAACATTTGCTGTTAATTTA
>CALVJU010000040.1 GCA_944332375.1 uncultured Bacilli bacterium | reverse complement strand
CAGGTTATAAAGGATTATATAATGGAGAAACAGCAAATGATATTGCAAGAAGAAAGAAACTTAGATATAGAGAAGATATTTTGGATAACATGGGCAGTGATGAATTAATTGCAAATTTATTTAGAATTTCTCAAACAGAACAAAAATTAAAGAATGAAAATATTAAATTAGAAAATGAAGCAAATAAAACTCACTATGAAGTTGGAAAAGAAATTAGAAATACTATTAAGAAATTAGGAGGAACAATGCCAGAAAATCTACCAACTCCAGATAAAAGTTTAAAAGAATTAGAAAGGGAAACTAAAAGCCAACTAACTAATAATAATTTGTGATATAATAAATATAGGAGTTGATTACTATGAAATTATACTTATCATCCTATAAATTAGGCAATGATATAGAATTATTAAAATAATGGGTAAAGAATAATAATAAAATGTTGGTAATTCCAAATGCTTTAGATGTATTTGAAGATAGTGAAAGAAAAACAAATGGAATTTTAGATAAATGCAAAGATTTACAAGAACTAGGATTTGAAACACAAATATTAGATTTAAGAAACTATTTTAATAAAGAAGATGAATTAAGACGTTATTTACAAGATTATAATTCATTTTACGTATTGGGTGGTAATGTATTCGTATTAAGACAAGCAATGAAATTAAGTGGATTTGATAATTATCTTAATGACATTTCAAAGTTAGATAATTATTTATACGCAGGATTTAGTGCTGGCATATGTGTTTTAGCAAAAGACTTACATGGAATTCATTTAGCTGATAAACCAGAAAAAGACCCTTATAACTATGGAAACATTATTTGGGATGGTATAGGAATAATAGATTATATGCCAGTACCTCATTTTGATACTCCAGAACATCCTGAATCGCATTTGATGTATGATGTTGTAAAATACTTACAAGATAATAATTTACCGTACCAAACTTTACGTGATGGTGATGTAATTATTGAACCAGTAAAAAATAGAACTTTAAAATAATAAACTATCAACAAAATGGTAGTTTTTCTTCTCAAATAAATTTATTTAATTCGTGTGCATAACTGTATATCACCACATGGCGATTATGATCACATGGGAGAAGCAATCAATTTAGTAGAAAACTTTAAAGTAGAGAAAGTAATCTTTAATTGTGGAGAATTTAACGAATTAGAACGAGAATTAATTAAAGTTTTGGATAAAAAGAAAATACCATATTACAATTGCATTAAAGAATTGAATATTGATGATAATAAATTATATTTTTTGAATAATAAAGACTATGGTAACGAGAATAATAATTCATCTGTTATTTATACTAAAGTTAATAATTATAAATTTATGTTTATGGGAGATGCATCTAGTACTACTGAAAAAGAAATATTAGATAAATATAATTTGCCAGATATAGATGTTTTAAAAGTTGGGCATCATGGAAGTAAAACAAGTAGTAATAAAGAATTTATAGATGAGATTAATCCAAAGTATTCAATTATTAGTGTTGGTAAGAATAATAGGTATGGTCATCCAAATAAAGAAGTACTAAATAATTTAAAAGATTCAAAAATATATAGAACAGATGAATATGGAAGTGTTATGTTTACGATTAAAAATAATAAATTGAATATAGAAACATGCGTGCCATAGAAAGGAAGATGATAAAATGAATAAAATAAAAGAATATACAGAAAAGATATTTGAAGATATTAAACGTATAGATGAAGAAAATAATGAGTACTGGCTAGCAAGAGAATTAGGAAAAATTTTAGAATATGGTGAATATAGAAAGTTTTTGCCTTCAATAAAAAAAGCAATGATTTCCTGTGAAAAGAGTGGGCAAAATGTTGAGAACCATTTCGCCCAAATGGACGTAATGGTGAATATAGGTTCAAATGCAAAAAGAAAGCTAAAAGATTATGGATTAACCAGATATGCATGCTATTTAATAGTTCAAAACTCTGATTCCTCAAAACCAGTAGTGGCTCTTGGACAAACATATTTTGCAATTCAAACAAGAAAACAAGAATTAAGTGAAAAAAAGTATAATGAACTAACTGAGGATGAGAAAAGATTATATAGAAGAAATCAAGTAAGAAAAGGCAATTATAATTTAAATAAAACTGCAGTTAATAGTGGAGTAAAAGACTTAGCTAGATTTCATAATGCAGGATATAAAGGACTTTATAATGGGAAAACAGCAGATGATATTTTTAAAAGAAAGAAATTAAGATATAGAGAAGATATTTTAGATAATATGGGTAGTGAAGAACTTGCAGATAATATATTCAGAATTGCTCAAACAGACGCCAAATTAAAAAGAGATAAAGTAGATAATGAATATACTGCAAATTCTGTTCATTATGAGGTTGGTAAAGAAGTAAGAAATAGCATAGAAAGATTAGGAGGAACAATGCCAGAAAATTTACCAACTCCAAAAACAAGTTTAAAAGAATTAGAAAAAGAGAATAAGAAAATAAAAGAATAAGAAAATAATTGAAGGATGTGATTTTAATGTTAATTGAAAGTAGATTAAGAATAAATGACAGAAATTATTTTTTAGGAATTGAATTAAAATATAATAAAAATGGAGCACTTATTAAATCTGATAATAGTTATTTTGATATGGGTGATTTAGGTGTAATGATAGATTTTTTTGAAACTGAATTAAAAAAAGAGGGTATAAAAGATGTATATGATAATCGTATAGCTTATATGAATGATGTTATATACCTATATGATAGATTTCCTTTTTTAAAGTATATTAAAGATGTTAGTTATGATAAAGAGGGAAAAATAGCTCAAATCGGCTATATTGATAGAGATGAAATAATAGATTATATAAATTCAAATAGAATTGAACTGAACAAATGGGATAAAAATAATTGTATATGTCCTATGTTGTATAACTAAGATTGCAAAATGCAGTCTTTTTTTCTTTTGATTAAATTCGTGTGCATAACCGATAATCACCACATGGCGATTATGATCACATGGGAGAAGCAGAAAATTTGATAAACAATTTTAACGTGGAAAATGTGATTTTTAATTGTGGGGAGTCGAATGAATTAGAAACTAGATTGATACAGACGTTAGAAAAAAAGAATATTTTATATCATCAATGCTTAAAAGAATTGAACTTAATTCATCAGAAAATTCAATTCTTAAACACAGAAATTTATGGTGATGAAAACGAGGATAGCAATGTAATTTATATGAACTGGCAAGGGAGAAAATTATTATTTATGGGAGATGCTGGTATCGATCGTGAAAGAGAACTTTTAAAGAAATATGAACTAAAGAATATAGACGTTCTCAAAGTGGGACATCATGGCTCTAAGACAAGTAGCAGTGAGGAATTTATTCGAAAATTGAAACCAAAATATTCCATCATATCAGTTGGAAGAAAGAATCGATATGGTCATCCTCATCAAGAAGTATTAAATTATTTAAAAAATTCAAAAGTGTATAGAACAGATCAAGATGGTAGTATTATGTTTGAAATAAAAAACAGATTAATAAAAAGTGAAATATATGATAAAACTAAAGACTATTCAAAAGAAAGACATAAAGTTATTACGTATTTTGAAATTGGAAAACTTTTATACGTAGCCGGAAGTATTTATGGGGAAGATATTATTGGAAAATATTCTGAAAAGTTAATGATTGAAGTAGGTAGAAAATATAATAGAAGAACATTATATAGAATGAAAAAATTTTATATCATGTTTTGTGAGTTGGAATCGTTATAGACGGTTAATAACAATTAAAAATCCTGACTTGTTGAAAAAAGATGCAGATGATACATTTGCAACAGTTAAACAAGCGCAAATAAAGAAAAAACAATAAAGATAGGAATGATCAAGTTGATAGTTCTTTATAAGAGCTTAAAAGCAATAAAAGAAACTAAAAACAGATGAATTAATAGAAAATCATGGTATAATATATAGCATGAAGGTGATATTATGTATTCTATAGAATATTATCAGAATGAACGAAGCAAACCTACAATAGAAATTCCAAATTATTCAAGTGATAACAGAAAAAGAAATAGTATGAAAAGAAGAGCATATTTGCGTCGTAAAGATGTAATCGATAAATGTGGAAATATTCAAAGTTTGACAATAGACGTCGCGGATATAAAAAACGTATTATATGATGATAGACTAAAATATTTGCCGGGTTTATATGCTAGAATAAATGGATTAAATATTAACGATGTGAAAACTATAAAAATTTTTAATGACAATAGTGTAAATTTATTATATATTTATGAAATTATCAATTGTGATTGGATGATAAATAAAGGAGAAATCGATTATTCTGAAGAACTATTAATTGAAAAGATAAAGGAATTATATCTTCTTATTACTGAATATGAAAAATCAAACAACCCAGATGATAAAGTTAGATTAAAAGACAAAATTCATTTATTTAAATATTGGATCAATTCATTAAATGCAAGAAATAATACTCAAAACTCAGATGAGAAAGTATTAAAAATTGGAAACCATGTTATTAATAAATACAAAAGAGCTAGTTGTTAGTTCTTTTTTTATGCAGTTAAATACATCTATTTGATTCACTAATTAACATTATATGGCAATTGTGTTCACATGTGAGATGCTGGTATCGATCGTGAAAGAGATCTTTTAAAGAAATATGAGCTAAAGAATATAGACGTTCTCAAAGTAGGACACCATGGCTCTAAGACAAGTAGCAGTGAGGAATTTATTCAAAAGGTGAATCCAAAATATTCCATCATATCAGTTGGAAGAAAGAATCGATATGGTCATCCTCATCAAGAAGTATTAAATTATTTAAAAAATTCAAAAGTGTATAGAACAGATCAAGATGGAAGTATTATGTTTGAGATACAGAAAAATAAATTGGAAATAGATATATGTAGGCCACAAATCCAAAATATTGTGATATAATTGTTATAAGGTGTGATAATATGAAGAGTATAGATTATTATTTAAATAAAATTAAAACTGGAACCATTGACGGAGGAAATGAAAGAACAAAAGCATATTCATTTAATGATGATGGCGTTATTTTGGTAAACAAAAGCGAAGATGATTTTGAAGAACTAAAAAAAAGAATAAAGAAATGTAAAGATTTGGGAATTAATATACCAGAGTATTATGATTACATAGAAAGCGAAGTTTATGGCTATTGGATTTTAGAGGAATTAGCTAAAGGAGAACAATTTGCTAATTTAGTTAATAACGATAATGGTCAAAATATTATAAATCATATTCCTTACGAGCAAATAGAAAAATATATAAGAGATTCATATTTACTAGGAAATAATGGTATTGGTGTAGAACCACGTAGAAGAAATATTTTCTATGACAAAGAAAAAGGTTTCACTACTATAGATGTTGGCCTTTCTAATATGATATGGAAGGATTCGCTAGAGTCAGTTAATTATTTTTTTCAAATGTTTTCAGGAGTGATGCTTGTAAATTTCACAGAAGATGAATATGGGAAAAAAATAAGAGAAAAAACATATTTAAAAGTAATAAAAGCATTTGAAAATGGTCATCCGTTTTTCAAAAAATATGAAAAATGGATATTTAGAGGTGATATTACTTTTGCTAATTTTTTAGAAAAAAATGGATATAATCTTACTCTAGATGAAGATGAATATAAACAATTAATTAATTATATAGAAATTTTAATTAAAGATGCAACTCAAAATGTTATAAATAATGCAGAATTAATTTATTCATTAGGTATAAGTAGAAATTATGTTGATTTATTAGAATTATCTACAGAATATTGTCCACAATTTGATTTATCGAAATTTAATGGTCGAAAATTATTTGATTTTATAAAAATGTCAGTTTGGGAAAAAATAAAATTAATGTTTTTAGAAAATTTAAATGATGAAAACTTAAAAAAACTATATTATGAAATTCGAAGAAGAGAATTAGATCCTGTAAAAAAATATTCAGAAGAGTATATCATTAGATTAATTCATGATGAAATAAATGATTTAAGTAATAAAAAAGAACTCAGATATTAAAGAATTATCATTGTTAGTTCTTTTTCTTTGCATGTAAATCCATTTATTTGATTTACTAATTGGATATCACCAAAATAAATAGAAAACACTTGACACTTTCATTGAATCCTCTTTTGAATTACGTTATACTAATGGTAGATAGAAGATAGGAGTGAGCAGGGTGGATTGTGTAAAACAACTTTATGAATTGATCCAAAAGGATCGTACAAAAAACACATTTATCAATCATCAAGAATTATTTCAAGAGTTTTATTATCACTATATGTCGATTCGATATTACGGGGTAGAAGTGCTTGACATTTACCGTTATTTATTATCGCTTCATATCAGTGAAGATCATGAAACGATGCCATATATTAATTCTAATATCATAGAAGATTTTAATCGTTATATCAGTTATATGACACAGTCTGTATATAGGAAAGATGTTACGGTTTCTGATCAAGATGTGGATCATTTCTTTCACGTGATTCAAACTTATTATGAGTTTCAACCATATGAAAAACTGAGTGCATTAAATCGTTTAGAAGATGAGATGCACTTTATTAGAGATTATACGGGTGCGATGATGGTGATGTTGAATTCTTCCTTTTTTCAATTATCACTAGATCATATCAAACAACTGATGAATTCGGTGATGAATAACGCTTATCTAAAACAAATGATAGAAAAAGGGTATCAAAATCCAGAGTGGATGGATCAAGATTATATTTATCAATATGCCTCTCGATTCCTCTTGAATGCAGATTTTATGAATGAGAAAAATGTGGAGAATGATTTTTTATTACAGGCTCTAAAAGAGGGAAAAATAAAGAATAAGAAGATTTTGAAAGAGATAGTATCTCATACCAATATGGATTTGTTCGTTTCTTTCTTTCACGATCAGCTTTCTGGTTTTGTTGATGCTTTGGAGAAGACGTTTCCAGACCCTTTCGATAGAATGGAATTATTTTCTATCTTGAAGCAAAAGAGTGAGAATAAGACGTTGTTTCAATTTCTTGTTCAAGATGAAAGAAGTGAAGCTTATTTTACAGAAGAGGAACAGGAAGAAATTAGAAACAAAGTTATAGTACAATACGATATTCCATTTACGGATCAAGAGGTAAATGATCTTTTAGATCACAGTTCTCATCCTATTCTCATTATGAATTTAAAGGAGAATTTAAAAGAGAATATGTGGAATGAGGAGACGAGAAAAAGGGTGGCAGAAGCACCACTACCATTTTCTTTAGAAGAATTTACTTATGAACAAGCACTTTCAATTCTGGATCAAATTCTTCATGGAAGAAAAGAAAATATCAATGAGCTTACCGTTTTTTCTCTTTTAAAAACAATGACAAAAAAGTTTTTAAATGATGAACAGGTTACCATTTATTTGGTTTCTCAAACAAGATATTATGGATGTCAAATGGGTCGTTCGATTCGCTTTCATTCGGACTATGTGAAAAAACTTTTAAATACTTCTTCTTATGAACAGGATCCAGAGGCACTTCACATTTTAGATACCATGTTTCACGAAGCAAGGCATATTCAACAAGAAATAGAATATCAACAAGAAGAGATCAACGATTCTATTTATCTTCGTTATAAAGATGATATTTTGAGAAGTCGTGTTTATCCTTACTATAATAAAAATTATTTTGGGATATCGTTTGAGCAAGATGCGAGAATTGCTGGGGCAAAAGCATTAGAACAGTTCTTATCGACTTATTTTCCCGATATGAAACAATGTATTACGTATTACCACACATTAAGTCAAAAAGAAGAAGAAAATAGGATTCAAGAACGTCGTGTATTTGAACTATCTCAACCTTGTACAACAGAGGAAGCAATAGATAAATTGGTTGCTTTCGATCCGAGTCTTTTAGAGACATATCCGGCACTACAAAAAGAATATTACTTGGATGGAACAAAAAAGGAGATGAAAAAAAGGAATATTTTTTAAAAAATTGGATATGATGATAATAGAATATCAATCATCTTGAAGTGGAACACATTTCTTTTTCTCACATACAATAAAACAAGATATTCCTAAATAGAATGGTAGGAAGATTTGTCTTTTCATTTCCTTTCGTGCGCTAAGTGCATTTAGCGTTTATATAGATAGACTGTGTTCGAGACTGTGCTCGTTCGCAGTCTTTTTCTTGTCTTTTTTCCTTCTTTGTGTTAAAGTGAAGAAAATATTTTATAGAAAAGAGGGATGGTATGACGTATGAGAAAAGTTGTGGTGCGATCATTGTCAAAAAAGATCAAGTGTTTTTGGTAAAACAAAGAAAAGCAGGAGATTATAATTTCCCAAAAGGGCATGTAGAACAGGGAGAAACAGAGGAAGAAACTGCTTATAGAGAGGTGAAAGAAGAAACCAATCTATCTATTTCGATTCTTTCTCAATATCGTTATGATATGTCGTTTCAAAAAGATCAGACAACTAAAAAAGAAGTGGTTTACTTTCTCGCCTCTCTTCTCGATGATCATGATGCAAAGAGATTGGAAACGGAATTATTAGAAATGAGATGGGTAGGTCTTGATCAGGTCCCTGATTTGATTGTGTATCCAGAATTAAGAGAAGTGTGGTCACAAGCACTTCATGATATCCAACAAATTAATCAAACAGACCCTTCTGTATTTGGTTCTATCTCTTCAAAACTTTCTTAAAATTACGATGAAAAGATTGAAAAAAATGGGAAAAATGGTACAATAAGTACTGTTTTTTTTCACAAATTGAAAAAAATTGTAAGAAAAAAAAGGAATTTGAATATTTTTCGAGTATATTTATTAATGAGGGGGTGTTCTAGTGATTGATCAAGAAGAATTACAACACTTAAGAGAACAAGTAGATATTGTTGATGTGATCTCTAGTTATATCCCACTAACACAAAAGGGGAGAAACTTCTTTGGGGTCTGTCCATTCCACGATGATAATCATCCATCGATGAGTGTCTCAAGAGAAAAACAGATTTATACTTGTTTTGCTTGTGGTGCTTCTGGAAATGTGTTTAAGTTTATTATGGATTATGAACATGTTTCTTTTCGGGAAGCAGTTTCTAAAGTCGCTACCATTGCTGGGGTAGAAACCCACTTCCAAATTCATCAGGCAAGACAAACACCATCTCGTTATCAAGAGTACTATGATGCTTATGAATTTGCTTGTAGGCTCTATCAAAATAACTTACATACCAAATCGGGACAAGCTGCTTTAGAATACTTAAAGAAAAGACAGATCGATGATGCGTGTATCAAAGAATTTGAGATCGGTTATGCTACCAGAGAATCACAGACATTAACCACATTACTACAAGGAAAAAATTATAAGAAAGATACTCTGTTAAAAAGTGGTCTCGTAGTAGAAAATGCCTATGGTCTTTCTGATATTTATGTCGATCGTGTAATGTTTCCCCTTTGGAATTTAGAGGGAAAAGTGGTCGGCTTCTCAGGAAGGTTATATAACGATGAAAAACAATTTAAATACATCAATAGTAAAGAATCAGAGATCTTTAAAAAAGGAGAACTTCTCTACAACTATCATCGTGCGAAAGAAGAAGCAAGAAAGAAAAATCAGATCATACTGATGGAAGGCTTCATGGATGTCATTCGTGCTCATACTATTGGTGTAAAAAACGTCGTTGCTACCATGGGAACAGCGGTGACCAAAGAACAAGCGAGTCATTTAAAACGACTTGCCAAAGAAGTAATCATCTGTTTTGATGGAGATGCAGCAGGTGCCAAGGGAACAGCAAGTTGTATCGAAGAATTACTCAATCTAGGGGTCACACCAAAAGTAGTCCGCTTAGAGAATCAATTAGATCCTGATGACTACATCAAACAATATGGAAAAGATGCTTTCTTAAGAAAATTAAATAATCCGATGTCTACTATGGATTTCAAACTAGAATACTATAAAAAAGATAAAGATTTAAGTGATAGTGGAGATTTAACCCACTATGTCAAAGAAGTCATTACTGAGTTATCTAAAATTCATGATGAAGTATTACGAGAAGTAACACTAAAAAAGATTCACGATGAAAGTGGCTTAGAAATATCGTTTCTAAAAGAACAACTAGAAAAACAAAAAGAACAAAAGGAAACAACTTCTGTATTAGAGATAAAAGAAAAAAAGATCGAAAAGAAACGAGAAACAAAGTATGAGAAAGCAGAAAAAGCACTTCTTTATTATATGTTACGGGATGAAGGAGCAATTCGTATTTATGAAGAAGAAGTGACCTTTATGCCCACGAAAGAATATCGAAATCTTGCGCGGGAAATTGATTTATTTTATAATAATTATCACCACATGGAACTTGCTGATTTTATGACTTATATCAGTGGCAAGGAAAAGATGGAAGAAGCATTATCTACCATTGTTTCTCTTCCGTTAAAAGAAGAAGCACAGAAAGAAGAGTTAAGAGATTATGCAAGAGTCATTCGCGAATATACAGTAAAAAATGAAATCAAACGATTACAAAAAGAAATGGCGGGAGCTAGTTTAGAAGAAAAGACAAGACTAGCAACGCGTATTGTTGAATTAAGGTTAGGGGATAGATGAAATGGTAAATGAAATTAAAACATTTGAACAAAGAAAAAAAGAATTAGTCGAAGAAGGAAAGAAAAAGGGGTATATTACTTATGAGACGATTGCGAATGCATTAAAAGGATTAGACTTAGATGCAGATTCATTAGATGATTTATATACCGCATTTAGTGAGAATAAGATCGCAGTAGTCTCTGAAGAAGAAGCAGGAGAAACAGGAACAGCCAAAGAAAAAGAACCAGAGAAGTTAATATTAGATGATGAAGCACTGACAAAAGATTTAACCATCAACGATCCTGTTCGTATGTATTTAAAAGAGATTGGACAAATTAAGTTATTAACCATGGAAGAAGAGTTAGAACTTGCAGATCGTATTAATGCTGGTGATGAAAAGGCTAAAAATATATTAGCAGAAGCCAACTTACGTCTTGTTGTTAGTATTGCCAAACGTTATGTTGGTCGTGGAATGTTATTCTTAGATTTGATTCAAGAAGGAAATATTGGATTAATGAAAGCAGTAGATAAGTTTGATGTTACAAAGGGATATAAGTTTTCTACTTATGCGACATGGTGGATTCGTCAAGCTATTACACGTGCTATTGCCGATCAAGCGAGAACCATTCGTGTTCCAGTTCATATGGTAGAGACAATTAATAAATTAGCGCGTATTCAACGTCAATTAACACTAGAATTAAACCGTGAACCAACGGAAGAAGAACTAGCAAAGAAGATGGGACTATCTGTAGATAAAATTCGTGATATTTATAAAATCAGTCAAGAACCAGTTAGTCTAGAAACACCTATTGGAGAAGAAGATGACTCTCACTTAGGAGACTTTGTTCCAGATGAGAGAAATATGAGTCCAGAAGATTATGCGACAAATGAGATGTTAAAAGATGAGATTTCAGAAGTATTACTCACTTTAACAGAACGTGAAGAAAGAGTCATTCGCTTACGTTTTGGATTAGAAGATGGAAAGAGTAGAACTCTAGAAGAAGTAGGTCAAATGTTTGGTGTTACCCGTGAACGTATTCGCCAAATTGAAGCCAAAGCACTCCGTAAATTACGTCATCCATCTCGTAGTCGTAAGTTAAAAGACTATATGGGAGAATAATGTTATCCAAGCGTTTAAAAACAATTGCAGAGATGGTAAAGACCCCATCTGTGATTGATGTAGGATGTGATCATGGACTGTTGGATATCTATCTTGCGAAAGAGTATCATAAAACTTGTCTTGCTTGTGATATCAGTGAAAAGGCATTACAACAGGCAGAGAAGAATGTTGTGAAGTATCAGGTACAAGATCTTGTAAAAACAAAGTGTACAGATGGATTAACAGGAATTGTAGTAAAGAAAGAAGATACGGTTGTCTTATCTGGAATGGGAACACATACCATCATCAAAATCTTAGAGGGTAGAAGTGATATAGAAAGATGTATTGTTAGTTCTCATAAAGATGTTCCTCTGTTAAGAAGATGGATGACAAAAGCAGGGTATCAAATTACAGAAGAAACCTATGTGATTGAGAAAAACATTTTGTATGTCATTCTTGCTTTTGAAAGAAATGAAGTACAATATGAAGAAATTGATTATGAAGTTGGCCCCTTTTTAAAGAAGGATCCTACTTATGTGAGTATGTTATTAGAAAAAGAAGAAGCGTTGTTAGAGAAAGTAACAGATTTGAAACGAAAAGAAGAAATACAAAAGAAGATCGAACAGTTCAAAAAACAAGAGCAGTAAAACTCTTGCTTTTTTCTTTTTTCATCGTAAAAAGGGAATTGCTTGTTCTTCTTTTTTCAGCAAACACTTATACAAAGAAAGTAGGACCCATTTGTTCTGGTACTTCACTTTGACTTGGAGTACCTGTTGTTTGTGCATTCATCTGGTTACTTGCTTCTGTTTGCTGTACAGGAGAATCTGATCGATTTAATTCACTCATGACATGAAACATCGTTCTCGCGTTTTTTACCATCGGAGAGATTTGCCTTACCGCAGGAATTGCTTGATTGATAATATTTAAAGCACGGCTTGTATTATTTAATACATTTCCCCATTGGATGCCCCGTAACCCCCTTGTAATACTAGAAAACAATCCCTGTCTTGCGGGTGCAGTCATCGGATAAAATGAATAAGGATGATAAAAGTTCATAACATACTCCTCTCTTTTCTATTATATTCGCCTCATAGAAGAAAGTGTCCAATGAATGAATAATTTCTTTACACTTCTTTTTAATCTATGTTATAATATTTTTATAAAGAATAGGGGATGCTGGAATGAAAATTTTTTTATGGCCATTTCACATGATAAAACAATTTTTTCACTATATCTTATTAGGACTTACATCTATTTGTTATAGTATTTATCTTATTTTTGAATTTATTTTTATTAGAATTCCAGCATATATTTGGACTGGAGTTCTAGCTATTTTCTTATGGCTACAAATCGGTTTTGAATCAATTCGTAGGTTATTTAGACCATACCAAAGAAAACGAGAAGCGAAAAGGGAAGAACAAGCACGTGAAGCAAAAAGAGAAGAACAGAGAATGTTAGAACGTGCTAAATCAGCAAATGTCAAGAAAATCGAAAGTGCAAAGAACGAACTAAGAGAACAGACCTTAGGGAAACCTGAAAAGAAAAAGAAACCTAAGGGTTCGAAATTTAAACGTATTGTTGAGAACTCTCCATTGCTTCATAAAATGAAGAGTAAGAGAAATGTAAAACGTCAAGAGATGTTGATTGACTACGAAGGAAAAGATGCAGAAAAAAGTGATGTGAAAATTCTTTATGAATATGAAGCAAGTACTCCTGATGGAAAAGCGATTAAAGGGTATATGGATGCTTATTCCAAAGTAGAAGTTCACTCTTTTCTCTTAAGTGAAGGATATCAAGTATACAGTATTAAAACGAGTAAGTGGATTCGTGCGATGCATGGAAATGTAGGTAGTTCCCATGTGAAAATGAAGATGAAAGATTTAATTTTCTTCTTAACACAGTTATCTACGTATTTAAAAGCTGGTATTACCTTGATTGATGCATTACATATCCTAGCTAGACAATATGAGAAAAATAAAGCATACAATGGTCTTTTCCGTGAAATCTTATATGATTTATCAACAGGAAGAGAATTTAGTGATGCACTTGCGCGACAAGAAAAAGCATTTCCAAAATTACTCATTAACATGATTAAATCCAGTGAAATGACAGGAGAACTTCCTGAAGTACTCGACGATATGGCAGAGTATTATACGGAAACAGATCGTACGAGAAAACAGATGATTACCGCGATGATCTATCCTGCAATTGTCTTTGTTCTTTCTGTAGCTGTTTTTGTATTTATGTTGTTATTTATCGTTCCACGTTTCGTAGAAATCTTTGAAAGTATTGATGCGACAAAAATTCCAGGTATTACCAAAGCCATCATGGCTTTATCTGATTTCTTAGGAAAATATTTTATCTGGATTATGATTGCAGTCATCTTAGTGATTGTCGTATTCTACTTGTGTTATAAAAACGTATTAGGATTTAAAAAAGCAGTACAGAAATTTGTAATGCATTTGCCAATCTTTGGTAATGTCATCATTTATAATGAAGTTACGACCTTTACCAAAACACTTTCTAGTTTAATGGAACATAATGTCTTTATTACAGATAGTATGGAAATCTTACAGAGAATTACAGATAATGAAGTCTATAAGGAATTAATTCGCAACACCATTGATAACCTATCACGAGGTGAAAAAATCTCAACTGCTTTCCAGGGACATTGGGCCTTTCCAGTTCCTGCCTATGAAATGTTAGTTACAGGTGAGAAAACAGGAGAATTACCTGAAATGATGAAGAAAGTATCTGCATATTATCAAGAATTACATACCCAAGCAGTTACTCGTATTAAAACCTTTGTAGAACCTGCCATGATTATTATGTTGACAGGAATTGTCGGTGTCATCATCTTGTCAATCGTTATTCCAATGTTCGCATTATATGATACCGTAATGTAAAAGAGTTGATCGTATGGAAGTATATTATATTATTTGTTTATTTATCTTTGGAACCATTTTTGGCTCCTTTTATAACGTAGTAGGGTCTAGACTTGCCCATGAGGAATCCATTATTTCTCCAGGAAGTCATTGTACCAATTGTAAACATCCTTTAGGAGCATTAGAACTCATTCCTGTCCTTTCTTTCTTCTTACAAAAAGGGAAGTGTAAATGGTGTGGAGCAAAATTATCTATTTATTATCCATTCAGTGAATTATTAACTGGTGTTTGTTTTGCTCTTTCCTATATTGTTTTTGGATTTACAAAAGAATTCATCATTGCTTTAGTCTTTGTTTCTTTCTTGATTATGATTGTATCTAGTGATATCGAAGACATGATTATTCCTGATGAACTTATTTTCATCGGGTCGATCTTGATTTTCCTCTTACGTTTCTTTTCCTATGGAATTCAAGATGCTCTTTGGTATACTTTGCAAGGAGTCTTTGCATTTTTCTTTATGTGGGGATTAAAACTCTTTGGAGATCGTCTTTTTCAAAAAGAATCGATGGGTGGAGGAGATATAAAACTATTATTTTTCTTTGGTTTAACCCTTGGATTTCCCTATGCGATCTTATCGATCTTTTTAGGATCGTTTATCGGACTTCCTATATCTCTTTTATTCCAATATAAGAAGACCAATATCATTCCTTTTGGACCTTACTTGTGTGCAGGGGCAGTCATCTTACTATTTTTAAATATTCCTTTTTTAGAACTCATTGATTTGATCACAATGGCGTGATAGGAGCAAGCATGGGCTTGCTTTTTTTGATGAGAATATCCATTTAAAAAAGTATGGATGCTTGTCCATACTTTGCTTTACTATACTATGATTCAGAAATCATCGATAAAAAATGAATAAGGTCTGTCATATTTTTTTGATTGTTAAATTTTTCTAAATCATTAAAGTCTATTTCTGTTGAGACATTGATAGAAAAACTTATTAGAAAATGGTTGATTAAAGTGAAGCAATAATAAAATCTCATACCATTTGCTTCAAGTAAAACACAGTTGAATCTTTTGATTCCGTTTTTGATATGTAAATCTAACATCGATTCACGTAATATTTTCACATTTTCTTTTTTTAAGCTTTCTATTTTACTTTGATAAGCTTGATCAAGACCATCAGGTGAACATTTTTCATAGCGTAAAACGAGTAAGAATGCATCTGTATCAGTAAAGCCAGCAAATATTGGATGTTCGTTTGGATTGTTAAATTTTTCTTTGATGACTTCTGGTTTTAATTCACTCCAGTTTCTAGGTATCATAACAACACAGTTTGATATGCGATCTGATACTTCATAATAAGGAGCAAACCTGTCATCTTTGGTTAAACCGTAAATTTTATTTGCTAATGATTGTTCAATTTCCAGGTTTGCCATGAGTTCTGGTGAATTAGCATAAATGGAAATTAATAAATCAATATTCTCTTGAGGAGCACCGAAAGGAATATGATTTTGCTCTAACCATTTTAACGCTTTTCCTGGATCCATAATTTTCCCTTTATATTTTTCGCCTAATTTCTGGTCAATATACATCATTTCTTGGAAAGCATTATTGTTTTCTTCAAAATAGATACTTACCGTATATAAAGCATATGCGAAATCTAAATGATTTTGTTCTATATAATAGTAACCTAAATTTCTATAGAAACGTGCTAAATCGCTGGCATCATAAATGAGAGGGTATATTTTTTGTGTTTCTTCTTTAAATTGTTCCCATTTCTTTTGCATTTTGAATGTTTCTGCTCTTTCAAAATAACCATCTAGATTCAAAGGAGCGATCCTTATTTGTTTATCAAGAATTTTTAAAGCTTCGTCATAATTCTTTTCCTCGTTATAGATATATGCAAGAAAACTATATGCGACGTAAAAGGGGATGGAACACCAAACAGTCTTTGTCTTGGATTTATTTATTTTTGAATAAAGAATAAAATCGATTGCACTATCAAAGTTATAAAGGTTTGGATCATCTTTATTTGCCAGTTCTGATGCCTCATTCATGAATTCTTGTATTTTATTCTTTGCTCGCTGTAAGTTTCTATTTTCACCAAAAATCATATTTCTAGCATCGTTCAAGAGAGCGTGTAGTTGATTTAATTTCTCATCATCTTTGTGATGAAATGTTTTCTGTTCATTCATTATATTTTACCTCTTTCCTTTTTTAAAAAAAGTATGGATGCTTTGTCCATGCTTTTAAAATAATGGTTCTGCACTAATGGAAGATTCATTCGATATGTTAGAAAGTGGGGGAGTCATCTCCTTTTTTTCTTCACTCTCAATGACTTGTTCTTTTAAGTTTTCAATTTCAGCGACTTTCTCATTTTCTTTTGAAATTTTACTTTCTTCCATAGAATCTTTCAAAGATAGTTCTCCTTCTTCTTTGACATCATCGACATCTAATTCAATTAATTTTAAGATTTCTTCAATCGTTGTTTCTCCACTCAGTGCTTTTTCTAATCCATCTTGTAACAATGTCTGTGTTCTAGAATAAACTAGTTTTCTCAATTCATCTTTTGGCATTCCATCACTAATCGCATCACGAATATCTTGTGTAACGCGTAATACTTCGTGGATTGCAATACGACCTGTGTAACCATTTTGACAGTCATCACATCCAACTGCAGTCCATATTTGATCAATATCTTTTCCTAATGCTTTTTTAATCAACTCTTTTTCATAATCATTTGCTTTTCTTTCTTTTTTACACTTTGGGCAAAGACGACGAGCTAATTTTTGAGAGATAATTCCTTCTAGAGAAGAAGCTAACAAATATTTTTCAACACCCATATCTGTTAAACGCTCAATTGTATTTAAAGAGTTGTTGGTGTGGATTGTTGATAATACTAAGTGTCCAGTAATAGAAGCACGGACAGCAATTTGAGCAGTTTCAGTATCACGAATCTCTCCAATCATGATGATATTCGGGTCTTGACGTAAAATAGAACGAAGTGCAGATGCAAAGGTTAAACCAATCTCAGAGTTAACTTGAACTTGGTTGACTCCTTCAATTTCCATTTCGACTGGATCTTCAACAGTAATAATATTTGTATCTGGTTGATTTAATCGTTGTAAAATAGAATATACAGTTGTAGATTTACCACTACCAGTTGCTCCAGTAACTAAAATAATACCATTTGGTATCTGCATCATCTCTAATACTTTTTTATAATTTTCTTCACTTAAATCGAGAGATTCTAATCCACTCATACTTCGGCTATAGTCCAAAATACGGATAACGACTTTTTCGCCTAAACTAGTAGGTAAGCTAGAAACACGGAGGTCTAAGTTAATATCACGAATTTTAATTTTGATAGAACCATCTTGTGGTAATCGTGATTCAGTAATGTTCATTCCTCCGATAATTTTAATACGTGTGATTAAATTTTTCTCAACATCTGATGGTACTTCTGCGTAGTCTTGTAACAATCCATCGACACGAATACGAATCATCGTAAATTTTTCACGTGGGTCGAAATGGATATCGGAAGCTCTTCTTTTTGCAGCATCATATAAGATTTCATTTACAATATCAACAATCGGCAATTTGTTAAAATCAAACGTACGAATCATTGTTGTCAACCCCATTTCTTATTCTTTTTTTCTCAGTTAGACTAGCATTTAGTCTAAATATATTATATAATAGAATTAGTAGAATTACAATAATAAAGGAGCTATGTTATGCGAAAAAATAATAAGGGGTTCGCACTGGTAGAGACTTTGCTTGTATCAGTGTTTATATTAACAACGCTAATTTTTTTATTTGTTCAGTTTCGTAGTGTAAAGCAGAGTTTTGACGAAAGTTTTAACTATGATACGGTTTCAGGAATGTATGCGGCAAGTAATTTCGCAAATTTCTTAAAAGAAGAGAATTTTTCGATGTTTACGGATGCATTAAACAATGAGTGTTCTGGCGAGGAAGGATGTACTAGAAAATATTATGTAGAACTGACCAGTTGTAGTCCAGAATTGTTTGCGGAGCCGACTTATTGCCATCGTTTGAAAGAAAATTTAGGAATCGATCAAATCTTTTTTTCTAGAGAAAATTTAAATGGTTTGTTAAATTATTTAAAATCTGATGCGTATATGAATGATGAGAATCCAGGTATTTCTCGTACAACAAAAAATTATTTAGAAACAGTGGCCTATGATGAAGAATCCATCCGTTATCGCGTTATTTTAACATTTTACGATGGAACATATGCATCGCTTGGAGTTTCAGGAAGGTGATGAATCATGAGAAGAATACGAAATAACAAAGGATTTACTGTTGTAGAACTAATTGTTTCTTTTGCTTTGGTTATGGTCATTGCTTATTTTCTATTTACATTGTTATATTCATTAAGAAATTTATCGGTTGATTCTAGTTTAAAAACAGAATTGTTAGAAAAACAGGCATTAATGGTTCGCGAAATTGAAAGAGATTTAGAGAATAAAAAATTGGTATTAGCAACTTATTGTGGGGATTATTGTCTTGATTTTACCTTTGATGATGATTCTACCAAACGTTTGACTTTGAATAAAGGGGATGGATACTTTCGTTACGGATCTTATGCGATTGATTTGTTAGAAGGAAGTTCTTTTGGAGAAATTTCCGTTTCCAATGAACAAGTTTTATCCTCGACAAGTGGTCTTAGAAATGATTCGATGATTACCTTTGATATCCCAATTACGAATGAATTGATAGAGGGAGATTATGGAATTCATATTGTGTATCAGTACAATAGTTATGAGGTTTCTTTTAATGATTTGATTTTCGATGATACATCTGATCCGGATAATTTACTTTATTTAAAAGGATCTTCTAATATGATCGTCGGTACAGATGAAGGGTATACAGAGCCGGGATATTTTTGGATTGATTCCAGTGGTACGAAACATGAAAATGGGGATGAAGTCATTGTAGCTGGACTTCCAGGAACAACGGAAGGTACTTATACGGTTACTTATACAGTTCCAGCAAGTGTCAATGGAAGTGGAAAGGATTATGTGAGGACAAGAACGGTAACCATTCAAAATAAAGTTTATAATTTTGAATTTGTAAAATCCGCACAGACATTCCTTGCTCTTTACGATGGAACTTATCGCATAGAACTCTGGGGAGCACAAGGAGGATGTTCAGATCTAAACGATACATATTGTGGTGGCGCTGGTGCCTATGTGAGTGGAGAAATCGAATTGGATGCTGGAGAACAGCTGTATGTTTATGTTGGTGAGATGAATTCGACATTTAATGGCGGAGGAGATTCTCAAAGTGGAGCCCGTGGTGGTGGAGCAACTGATGTTCGTTTAGCAAGCGGAGATTGGTACAATGAGTCTAACTTGAAGAATCGTATTATGGTTGCCGGAGGAGGCGGTGGTGTAAAAAGTACCGCTGAAGAAGCCCGCGGAGGTGTCGGTGGTACGACCACTGGAGGAACTGGTTCTGCTGCTGCTAGTATCGTTAATCTTGGAGATTATGTAGGATATGGGGGATCACATAACGAAGGTGGTAGACCTGGTTCTGATGTTGTTAGTGCTGGTTCTGGTGCCTTAGGAAAAGGTGGTAAAGCAGGTTATCCAACAGGAGATAGTAGTAATTACGGTGCCGGAGGCGGTGGTGGTTACTACGGAGGATCCGGTTCCGGTGGATATGCTGGAGCGGGTGGAGGATCTTCCTTTATCTCTGGTGCAGATGGGTTCCAAACCGTGAGTGGCTATACATTTACAAATACCCAAATGTTAGATGGATTAAGTTTAATTCCAAATCCACGTCTTGGTTATGAAACACTTGGAAATACAGGAAATGGATATGCGAGAATTACATTACTTACAGTAAAAAATTAGATAAGTGCTTTTATCTAATTTTCTTTTAGGGCATAAAGAATTCAAAGGAGAAGAAGAACAGTAACGAGGCAATCAATGCATGAAGTAAACGAGATGTTAAGTAGGGAAAATACTTTATTTTGGATTTACTTAAAATACCGATCAATTGCATATGGACACTGAAGCCTCCAAATGATAAAATCATAACTGTAAGGACTCCTTTTAATTTTAATGGGATATTTAATAAACTGATATATTTTAATCCTTGTGTCATTTCTATCATTCCATTACATACACTTTTTAGTACTTCTGGAATAGGGAGTTGTTTTAAAGTGAGTGTAGTAAGTATGAGAAAAGCAGTAGTAACTCCTAAGATAAATAACAGGGTTTGAATCGAGTGATTTAAAGCATTCGTAAAAATCGTTGGAAAAGATTCTTTTTGATGAATTCGTACTTGATGCATTTGATCCAGTGCTTTACGAAAAGAAACTTTACAGTTTTCTTTTGAAGATGGATGATAGTTCCGAAATAGAACTCCTAGGATGAGATTGGTGAGATAATGGCAGAGGAGGATGAGAAGACCGACTTCTCTGTTTCCTAGAAATGTGATCGATACGGTGCCTAAAATAAAAAGAGGATTGGAAAAATGAGTAAATAATAAGATTTTTGTTGCTTCTTGGTCTGTGATTTTTCCTTCTTCTAATAAGGCTTTGGTATATTTCGCATTAGATGGAAACCCTGAGATAGTACTCATAACAAAAATAAAAGCAGTTTTAGATGAAATACGAAAAACGATATTCATAAATGGTTTTAAAAGTTCACTTAAGAATTCGACAAAACCATATTGAATTAAAAGTTCAGATAATAAAAAGAATGGAAATAAGGAAGGAAAGATATTGTTCTTCCAAATGGAAAAGGAAAATAAAACAGAATTCATTACTTCTTTTGATTGAATTAATATAGAAAAGATAAAACCTATTAAGACAGTCATGATTGCTGTTGAAATTCCTTTTTGTAACATTTCAAGTTTCTTCCTTTCATACCTTTTAATAAGGAGGCGTTTATGATTAGTAAAGTATATGAGAAAATAAAAGAAATTTTGCGTAATAATTATGTCTATGTGATTCTCTTTTTTGTTCTATATATTGGATTGATGTTTCCTGTTCCATATTATGTGGAAGCACCAGGAGGAATTATTGATATTACAGATAAAGTAGAAGTTGAGAATCAACCGGATACAGAAGGTAGTTATAATATGGCTTATGTTACGGAATATGAGGGAACGGTGTTTACGATGTTACTTTCTTATATTCTTCCTGACTGGGATTTGGTAAAGATAGAAAGTGAAGATGTAAATGAGAATGAAGAAGCTACTTATACAAGAAATCATCTGATGCTAGAAGAAGCCAATCAAACCGCTGTCATGTATGCCTATCAAAAAGCAGAGAAAGAGGTAACAATTACTAGTGAGGCTATGTACGTTTCCTATTTAGATCCTGAAGTAGATTGGGAGTTAAAAGTTGGCGATATTTTAAGAAAAGCAGATGGGAAAGAAATAGAATCAAAAGAACAGTTTACAGAATTGATCGAAGAAAAAGAAGTTGGCGATTCTATTTCATTAGAAGTAGAGCGAGATGGCAAAGAAGAAGAGGTCTCTGTCAAAGTAAGAGAAGTCGATGGCGAAAAGTTATTAGGTGTTGTGATTTCTTACTTGAGAGAAATTGAAACAGACCCTGAAGTGACATTCCATTTCAGTGAAAAAGAATCAGGACCTTCTGCTGGTTTTATGACTGCCCTTACAATTTACCAAGCTTTGATTGATGAAGACTTAACCAATGGCTTAAAAATCGTTGGAACAGGAACGATTGATCAAGAAGGAAATGTTGGTAGTATTGGTGGAGTGAAATATAAACTGATGGGTGCGGTAAGAGCAAAAGCAGATGTTTTCTTTGTTCCAGCAGGAGAAAATTATGAAGAAGCGAAAAAAATAAAAGAAGATAAGGGATATGACATTGAGCTTGTCAAAGTAGAAACATTTGATGATGCACTTTCCTATTTGGAAAAGCAAAAAGACTGATTTGTGAAAAAGAATCTATCAAAGAAATCAAGAAAAAAGATACATTCTTTTTCTTTTTGTGTTAGAATAAAAATGTGGTGAGATGTATGAAACTTCAAGAAGTAGATAAAACAAAAGTAACGCCTATGATGAGGCAATATATGGAACTAAAAGAACAAAACCAAGATCTCATCTTGTTTTTTCGCTTAGGCGATTTTTATGAAATGTTTTTCGAGGATGCAGAATTGGTTTCTCGGGAATTAGAACTCACTTTAACAGGGAAAAATGCTGGTTTAGAAGAGAGAATTCCAATGTGTGGGATTCCTCATCACGCAGCTAATTTATATATTGAAAAATTAATTGAAAAAGGATATAAAGTAGGAATCTGTGAACAATTAGAAGACCCTAAGAATGCAAAAGGGATTGTAAAACGTGGCATTGTTCAGATCATTACTTCTGGAACTGTGATTGATACAGAGAATTTGAATGAGAAAGAAAATAATTATATTGGAAATATCTATGACTTTAAAATTGCTTATGGGATTAGTTATGCAGATATTACAACAGGAGAAATCTATGTTTATTTGACTGGACATCAGTTATCTTCTATCGTAAGTGAAATTGTTAGTTTAGGATTAAAAGAAGTGGTTGTGAAAGAGAAGATAGATCCGAAACTGATTCATATGTTACAAGCTCAATTTCATGTGACAATCAGTGTTCAAGAAGAAGTGAAAACCTATCCAGAATACGAGTCTTTATATGCAGATCTTAGTGATCCAAGGTTGATTGAAACAGTAAAACATTTATTAACCTACGTAACAGAAACACAAAAACAGAGTTTATCTCATTTACAACCAGTGATCCAAAGAGAAAAAAGAAAATATCTTATGATGGATGTCCATACAAAAAGGAATCTTGAATTAGTAGAGACCTTACGTCTTCATCAGAGAAGTAATTCACTTCTTTGGTTATTAGATCGAACAAAGACTGCGATGGGATCTCGACGTTTAAAACAGATGATCGAAAGTCCTTTTATCGAAAAAGAAGAAATGGTAAAAAGATACGATATGATTGATCGTTTATTAGATCAATTTATTGCGAAAGAAGATCTCGCACATAATTTGTATGAAGTATATGATCTAGAACGTTTGAGTGGACGTATTGCATTCGGAAATGCGAATGCGAGAGACTTATTACAATTAAAGTCTTCATTAGCTGTATTACCAGTCATACAAGAATTATTAAAAGAGTTAAATTATGAGGAAGAAGTAGAAACGTTACCAGAGTTATTTGATTTATTAGAACGTTCTATTTATGAGAATCCACCAATGACTGTCAAAGAAGGATACTTGATCAAAGAAGGATATTCCGAGAAGTTAGATGAGTTAAAAGATCTCAGAAAAGGTGGAAAAGACTTTGTCGCACGTTTTGAACAAGAAGAAAGAGAACGTACCGGTATTAAAAACTTAAGAGTAGGATATAATCGTGTTTTTGGATATTATATTGAAGTAACAAAAGGCCAAGTAGGACTTGTGAAAGAAGAATATGGATACGAAAGAAAACAAACTCTGACCAATTGTGAACGCTATATTAGTCCTATTTTGAAAGAGAAAGAAGCATTGATTTTAAATGCGGAAGAAGAAATTATTGAATTAGAGTATCAGTTGTTTACTAAAATACGTGACGAAGTGAAAACTTATATTCCAAGATTACAACAGATTGCTCGTATTATTAGCGATGTTGATGTATTACAAGCTTTCGCGACTGTTGCGGAAGAAAATCACTATGTAAGGCCAATGTTAACCGATCAAAAAGAAATTGAAATCTTAGAAAATCGTCATCCAGTGGTGGAGAAAGTCTTAGATGGGGAATTTGTTGCGAATGATATTATTATGGATGAAAATACCGATATTGAGCTCATTACAGGGCCAAATATGGCAGGAAAGTCTACTTATATGAGGGAATTAGCAATTACAGTAATTATGGCACAAATCGGATGTTTTGTGCCTGCTAAGAAAGCTGTTCTTCCTATTTTTGATGCGATTTATACCAGAATCGGAGCAAGCGATGACTTAGTCAGTGGTGAAAGTACATTTATGGTAGAGATGAAAGAAGCAAATCATGCGATTAGTCATGCGACAGAGAAAAGTTTGATCTTATTTGATGAATTAGGTAGGGGAACAGCAACCTATGATGGAATGGCTTTAGCTCGGGCTATGGTAGAATATATTCATAATCATATTCATGCGAAAACATTGTTTTCAACGCACTATCATGAACTCACTGATTTAGAACACACTCTTCCACACTTAAAAAATATTCATGTCAGTGCTTATGAAGAAGATGGAAACCTAGTTTTTCTTCATAAAGTAGAACCGGGAAGTGTCGATAAAAGTTATGGAATTCACGTTGCCAAATTAGCGCACCTTCCAGACACACTCATCCAAAGAGCAACAGAAATATTAAATCTATATGAAACGAAAGAAAAAGAGACTGTTGTCCAAGAAAGTCTACCACTAGAATTTGTTGTAGAAAAAGAAAGTGAAGTAGAAAAAAGACTAAAAGAGATCGATCCGTTACAAATGACTCCAATGGAAGCTTTAACTATACTTTTTGAATTGAAAGAACTTGAAAAAAAGAAGTAACCCATGTTATACTAAATGAAGGTGATCGTCATGCAAGATTTTTTAAAAAGAGATAAATGGTGGTTTTGGGTTTTATTGTTGTTGGTAGGAGGAACTTCCTTTTATCCAATTATCGCTGGATTAATGATCGATGGTGTCTACGAGAAAGATGCATGGTATACGACTTGGTATTATTGGCTCATCGGAGTATTATGTTGCTTTCTACCAGCGGTTATTATGTTTTATGTATTTGTAATTCAAATTCTAACAAGAGTTTGTGAAAAATTAGAAGTTCCTGGAAGTGAAATTTATACTTCTCCTTATTCTTGGTTACTGTGTTTGATTGTTCCAGTAATTGGATGGATCTTATTTGCAGTGATGTTGATTTACTTAGAAATCTTCTTAATTGTATCTATTTATCGCGGAAAAGGGGAAAAATTTGTGAAAAGTGAATGAGAATACTTGGAAGTTTCTCATTTTTTTGTTATACTATAAGACAATTAAGGGGGCGATTTCTTGTGAAAAGAAGTATGGAACCAATTAGTATTTTAATTCGCGGAAATGAGAAAAATAAAAATGAAATTATTTACAATAATATTGTAGATAAGATGGATGAGATGAATTTAACGAAAGAAGATCAAGTAGAATATTTAAAATCGAAAATAGCGATCTTAGAATTAGAAACACATAATAAAGTAAACTTGATGATCTGTATCTTATTATGCTTGATTGTATTAGGATTAGGAATCTATTTTGTCGCAATTGATCTTTATTTATTTGGTGTTCTTGTATCTTTTTTGAGTGTCTTTGTATTGATGTTTAAGATGTATCAATCTTTTCAGACAAGTATGCGTATTTCCAAACCGGAAAACTATGATAAGATTGAACATTTAAGAGAAATATTAAATATGAGATTAAAGTAAAAAATAAAAATAGAAATAAATGGAATTATTTCTATTTTTTCTAAATTATGGTAAAATGGAAAAAGGTGATGAATTAGTATGGAGAAACTTTCTAGAACCGAGCTTAGAAAAAAGATTATGACAATTTTATATCAGATCAATGTCTATCAAAAAAATAAAGTATCTTATCAAGTAGAAGATATGATTAAAGAGGTATGTGAAATTGAAAATGAATTTGTAAAAGATATGGTATATGGTGTGATTACTTATCAAAATGAGATTGATGAGATTGCAAATAAATACTTAAAAAATTGGACGATTGATCGTTTAGGAAACACGGATCAGGCGATTTTAAGAATGGGTATTTATGAATTGAAATATACAGACACACCACCAATTGTTGTAATCAACGAAGCGACAAGACTTGCGAAAGATTATAGTGATGATGATGTTAGAAAGATGATTAATGCAGCACTAGATGCATATTATCATGACGAAATAGATGCCTAGCATCTTTTTTTCTTTCTCTCAAAAGAGAATTGTGTTAAAATAAGAAAGTGAGGTAGGAATATGAAAATAGTGACCTTTGTGGTAGTATGAGATTTCAAAAAGAAATGAGAAAGGTCACACAAAAATTGGAAATTGATGAGGGATATTTAGTGATTCAATGTGTTTATTTTGACTCAGATGACACGATTTCTGAAGAAGCGAGAAAAAAATTAGGCGAAATTCACTATAAAAAGATCGAAATGAGTGATGCGATCTATGTTGTCAATGTAAATGGATATATAGGCGATGCAACAAAGAAAGAAATCGAGTATGCGAAATCTTTACAAAAAGAAATTTTATCGCTAGAACCTTTCTAAAAAGATTGAACGTATGTTTGTATTTTGATATAATGAGTAAGGTGAGATTATGGATGTAAATAAATATTTAACAGTAGGGGCACTAACCAGATATTTGAAGATGAAGTTTGATTCTGATGCACATTTAAGAAAAGTCTATTTAAAAGGGGAAATATCAAACTTTAAAGCCCATTCTACAGGACATTATTATTTCTCATTGAAAGATGAGACGAGTAAGATCAATGCGATTATGTTTGCTTCCAATGCTCGTAAATTAAAATTTATCCCAAAAGATGGAATGAAAGTATTATTAATGGGAAGAGTGAGTGTTTATGAGGCAACAGGAAATTATCAAATCTATGTAGAAGATATGATGGAAGATGGAGTAGGGAACTTGTATGTTGCTTTTGAACAACTGAAAGAAAAATTATCAAAAGAAGGATTATTTGATCCAAAATACAAAAAAAAGATTCCAAAGTATCCAGAACGCATTGGAATTATTACTGCTCCAACAGGAGCTGCGATTCGTGATATTTTATCTACGATCAAACGTCGTTATCCTATTTGTGAGACGATTTTATTTCCAAGTTTAGTACAAGGTGATTTAGCAAAAGATGATTTGGTAAAAAAGATTGAAATGGCTCAACATTATGACTTAGATGTATTGATTGTAGGCCGTGGTGGTGGATCATTAGAGGATATGTGGCCGTTTAATGAAGAATGTGTAGCTCGTGCGATTTTCGCGTCAAAAGTACCTGTAATCAGTGCGGTAGGGCATGAAGTAGATTTTACGATTAGTGATTTTGTAAGTGACTTACGTGCTCCAACACCAACAGGAGCTGCAGAAATGGCTGTTCCAAATGTTCATGATTTGTTAGAACAGTTAAAGCAATATCAATTGCGTATGAAAGAAGCTATGCAAAAAACATTGAATTATCAAAAAATTTATTTTGATAGTTTAAAAACAAGCTATGCTTTAAAAAATCCCAATGTGATTTACGAACCAAAAAAACAAGATTTGGATTTAGCACTCGAGCGTTTACAAACATTAATGAAACATAAACTAGAAACTGCGCAACATGAACTTTCACTCTTAAAACAAGCATCTATTTTAAAAAATCCGAGTCGTTTATATGAACAAGCACAAATTCATTTGAAACATGTGATTGAAAAATTAGAAGTATTAAATCCACTTTCTATTTTAGGAAGAGGATATACACTGACTTATCAAGAAGATCATATGATTCAATCTGTGAGTCAAATAAAAGTACAAGAACATTTAACAATCCGTTATCATGACGGAATCGTTAAAACAAAAGTAGAAGAAGTAACAAGAAAGGAAAACGAAGTATGAAAAAAGAAAATATGAAATTTGAAGATAAAATCAAACTATTAGAAAAAACAATTCAAGAACTAGAAAGTGGAGAAGTTGATTTAGAAGATTCTATTAAAAAATATACAGAAGCAATGAAATTAGTACAATCTTGTGATAAACAATTAAAAGAAATTGAGGAACAAGTTTCTAAAATTGTCACAGAAGATGGAAAAGAAGAAGATTTTTCCATTGAAAGAGAAGATAGTACACTAGATTAAATACCGAATTGGTATTTTTTTTCTTCTATATTTTTGTTCTTTTCGATCATAATAGAAATGTGGTCTACCAAGTAGAAGAAAGGAGATGAATTATGAAATTTAAAAAAATTAAAAAAATTTTATGGATTTTTCTTCTTACATTTCTTATTATGCCAACCAGTACCCTTGCTTATTCAAAGTATGTTTATGCAGGTGGAGATAATATAGGGATCGAATTACATGCGAAAGGTGTTATGGTAATCGGAACATATCAAGTAAACGATACGTATCCCGCAGTAGATGCTGGTTTAAAAAACGGAGATATGATCATTAAAATCAATGATGAGAAAGTAGAGAACATTGAAGATATGGTAGAGAAAATCAATCAAGCAGAGAATAAAGAAAAGATCAAAGTCACTTATCTTCGTAATATGAAAACAGAAGAAACAACATTAAAAGTAATCCAGGAAGAAGAAATATATAAGACTGGTTTATATGTCAAAGATAGTATTACAGGGATTGGAACACTGAGTTTTATCGATCCGGAAACCAAACGTTTTGGAGCACTAGGACATGAAATCTTAGAAAAGACAACTGGTGAGTTATTAGAAATCAAAGATGGTAAAATCTTTCACTCCACTGTCACGGATATTGTACGTAGTGAAGAAGGTGTTCCTGGTGAAAAGAACGCAAGATATGATATGGATCAAGTAGAAGGAGTTGTATTTGCAAATACAGAAGAAGGAATTTTTGGTGACTATACAGGAAAGATTGAAGATACTACCTTGTATGAAGTTGCTACTCCAGAGGAAGTACATACCGGAAGTGCGAAGATTCGTACTGTCGTTGATGGAGAAGAAATCCAAGAATATGAAATTGAATTACTAAAAGTAGAAAAGAATCAAGAGAATAATAAGAGTATGTTATTCGAAATTACAGATCAAGATTTATTAAAATTAAGTGGAGGTGTGGTCTCAGGAATGAGCGGATCTCCAATTATTCAAGATAACAAAATTGTTGGAGCTGTTACTCATGTCGTTGTTGATCATCCAAAAAGAGGATACGGTATTTTTATTACAAATATGTTAGAAGAAAGTGAAAAGTAGGATTGCTCCTACTTTTTATAAATACTTCTTTAATTCATCTGTAATTACTTGATATCCTTCTTCAGAGATATGAAGACCTTCTTCTGTATATTCTAGTTTTAAATTGCCATCTTCATCACTTAAAATGGAATATAAATCAATATAAGTGACTTCATAATCCTCACAAATCTGTTTGATCTGTTCATTCATCTCACGAATATTCTCATTCTTACGATCTCCAACAACCCAAGGTTTTATTTTATCATCATCACTATCATTGATCGGATAGATACTTTCTACATAAAGTTCTGTATCTGGTAAGTTTTCTTTGATTCTACTGATAATATTTTCAATACTTTGGATCGCTCCATCTTCTTCTAAGTCTGTTGCCATATCATCATTGGTTCCTACTAATAAAAAGATCTGTTTTGGACTGTAGTCATAAACACGTTTCTTCATATCATTTAAAATATCTTCTGCAGTATTTCCACTTATTCCACTGTTGACATAATCATCATTTTCAAAGTATTTATCTAAATCATAAAACTCTGTAATAGAATCTCCTAAAAATAAGACTTTATTACTACGATAGACAATCTTTTCTTCTGTAACTGGAGTGACTTTTTGATCCACGACAAAACGGACATAAAAAATTTGTCCAATTTGACATAACAAAAGAACAAAGATCAAAAGAAATGTATAACTTTGTCTTTTTTCGATTGCAGATAATTTATGTGAAAATAACTTCAGAATTCTCTCTGTGTTACTTTTTTTCTTTGTATGATACTCCATATGACCAACTCCAAATTTGTTTTATCCTTTCCCATTATATAGGAAATTTCTCGTTTTCGTCAATTGTTTTCTTTACTTGTGCTGTCAAAACATGTATAATAGGAAAGCACAGGAAAAGGGATGAAGAAGATGAATTATTTGAAAAAAACAGAAACTGTGACTGCGGAAAATGGAAGTAGATTTCAAATTCCATATTATGAATTATTAGAACCAATTTATGTTCAAAAGAAACAAAAATTATATGAACATCATATTCTTCTTGAGTGTGAAGAAATGATAGAAGGTTATTATGATATTATGCTGATTGATGGAAGCCATTATTTATATGATGATACTTATGATACTGTTTTAGGAAGAATCAATCGCAATATGAAAAAAGAATCTCTCAAGAATTGTCCACAAACAGAACAACCAATTACCATCTCTTCTTTTGGTTACTTTGTACCATATCAGACCAAGTTATTTCGTAAAATCGAACAAGTAGA
>CALVJU010000039.1 GCA_944332375.1 uncultured Bacilli bacterium | reverse complement strand
ATTCGCTCCCACTAAAATCTATATTAAAAATAATATAGCGTATTCATAATAACACAAAATATTTTATTTGTAAATACCGTTTTTTTATTGGTCTTCCCCATTTCGATTTCCCTTTGGCACATGCATTGCTTTTTGTTTTCCCATACTTTTTTCTCGAAGCCACTTTTGATATTCACCGAATGTCTTTAAACGAAAGTCTTGTATCTCTTTTGCGAATCTTAAATAGCAATCTTGCACATGTGGAACTTCAAAATATTCATGGAATCCAAATTCAAAGTTTATGATTTCACTTTCGTACTTAGGTAAATTATCTACTAGGCTTCCATCTATTGGAAGTGAATAATATTGCATCCACTCTCTTGAAACACCTTTTTCAGAAATAAGTTTGTTATATCCTGTTTTGAGATCGAATTTACCGTCATGATATGTTTCATACATACAAGCAATAAAATCAGAAACTGTCAGTATTTGAAATGTTGGAATTTCCTCCATTTGAATTCCTGTGTACCCTTTTTCTGTTAATCGATTACAAAAAGAAAGTACTTCTTTGTAAAGTTGGTGAGCCATTTTGAGATACTGTAAAATAATTTCTTGATTTTCATTTCTCTCGTCTCGTGCTCTTTTAATATCTTCCGTTGTTTTTATCATCTTCTCATCTCCTTATCGCTTCAATCATCCTATATCAATCACACTTTGTTTCTACTTTTCTTTTGAAGTATGGATTGTTTTTTGCTTTACCCCACTTTTTTCACAAAGCCACTTTTGATATTCAATTTCCGTCTTTAAGTAAAATTCTTGTATTTCTCTTATGAAATTGAAATAGCACTCTTGCACATATGGAACTTCAAGATATAGAAAATAATCCTCTCTGAAACTTACTGTGTAATCCATTTTTCGTCTTTTATCATCACCATCATATAAAAGATACATTGATGGACTACTCCCAGCAATACTTGGAGAAGAATACATGAGTAGCCAATTTACTGGAACACCTTTGGAAAGCAGTTTCTCTTTCCGGGTTTCCCGATCAGATTTTTCTTTAATCATAAACTCGAAAAAATCTACAAAGCTAAGTATTGGAAACGTTGGAATTTCTTCCATTCGAATTTCTGTATAGCCTTTTTCCACTAAGTCTTCACAAAAGGAAAATACTTCATTTTGTCGTTGGTTTGCCTGTTCTATATACTGTAAAAAAATCTTTTGATTTTCCTTGGGTAGTTGTTGTTCTTCTAATTTTTGGTTTGACATCTTTTCATCTCCTCTTCACAACACAATGGTCATATATCAGCATTTCTAAGAAAATATATGATATGAATTTATAGTCATCTTAATGATTTCCCTTTGGTACGTGCATCATTTTTTGTTTTCCTTTATTTTTTTCACAAAGCCACTTTTGATATTCACCTAATGTCTTTAGGTAAAATGCTTGTACTCTTCTCTCAAATTCTGAATAACAAGCTTGAACGTAAGACAACTCATAATATGTTTGGAACTCATTAATAAAATATTCCGAATTATAACGCCCCCCTAGGCCCCCATATATGTACATGAAACGGCTTTCATCTTCATCACATTGACGTTTTGCCCATTTTTCTGGAACACCTTTGGAGATAAGAATTTGCTCCAATGCTTCCTTTTTCTCCCCGAATGGCAAATCACTGCGAAAAACTTCTTTGACATACCAAAAAAAATCTTCAGCGGTAAGTCTTTGAAATGTCGGGATTTCTTCAATTGGAATCTCTGTATATCCCTTTTTCATTAATTTTTTACAAAATTTAAACAATTCTTTTTGTTGTTCTTGAACCATTTCTATATATTTAAGAACATCACTCTCTTTTCTGGACTTAAGATTTTTTTCTTTTTCTTCCATGATCACATTTTCCTCCTTTAAAATTATTCTTATTATAGTATAATTTCCATTCCTATGCAAGGAAAATAAATAAAAACAGTATGGAAATAACTTTCATAAGATAAAATAGCTTCCTTTTTAAAAAATCAATTGACAAATGAGAAAAAAATCATTAGTATAATAAGACAATCAAGGAAAACTTTGACTTAATCGAGGGGGTTACGGTTGATGAGAAACTTTCTTTGAAGAAGGTAGGAGGAAAAGAATGAAAAAGAAAATGCGTTTCTTCAGCATGCTTCTATTACTTTTTAGCATATGCTTTATCACAGATGTGCATGCTTTAGAAACACCACAAACTGAGAATTCAGAAACAGATATTGTCTCTAGATGGGAAGCTGAAACACCTGAGACAAAAGTAACAAGTGAAGGATTAATCATCGATTATGATATTGTCGTAGAAGAAACAATGCGGGAGATGAATTGTACTGCAACTGTGACGATTACAATTCCAGAAGATTATGAATTAGACCACATTGTCATTGCTCCAGATGTATTTACAGAGATCGCTCAAGCAATTCACGGAGAAGACCAAGATAATTTGGAAATGAGTAATTCGATTCAAGCAGGAGATCATATTACAATTCATTTTGTTATCAATAACAAATCAAAATATACTTACAATTATGATGAGACTTCTTTTGAGATTTTCCCAAAAGAAGACATTGTATATGATCAAATTAGTGAAGAACCAATAACCCCAGGGGATACTCCACTATTTGATGGTACTACAACAAATGAGAATTACCATTTCTATCGTACTTATAATACGGCTCTAAAAGCATTAATACCAAATGCAAGTAGTAGAGCTATGACCGATGAAAGAATTGGTGAAGCTTTAATCGCACATGGTTATGCTGGTGGAATGGCTGATTATACACAGTACTTATTAGATTTTTACAATGAAAAATATGGCACAGATTATACGAGATTAGATCAATTCCCAGATGGAATTATTCGTGAAATGTTAGGAGAAAATGATCCATATCTTATTTTAAATGATGCTTATCGTAAAGCAGGTGTCACTTTTGTTGATAGAACAGATACTGCAGAAGATATTCTTGCACAAATTAATAGCAAAACGGGAGGAAACTATCTTACTATCGAGGAATATGTTGTTGCATACTACAATGAACAATATGGTACAAATGTAACACGTCTTGTAGATTTACCAGATGAAGCTTTAGATAATTTCTTCGAATCACAAGGATCGGAAGAAGGAGGAGATTATAACTTAGAAACAAATGCAGATGTGATTGCATTAAGTTATGATTATTTCTATAATAAAGGGCTTGCATTTGGTTTTGAAGAAGATGAGTATACTCATGATGATTCAGAAGATTTAGCGATTGGAGAATATATGAGAGATCCTGAAAAAGGAGATGCTTCTATCATTGCTGGAGCTGGAACTCTGGAAAAAGAAACAGAGGGATATCAATTTACAGGAAATCTTTATACTTCAGGAAATTATATTTTAAATGCATACTTAGGTTATGAATTTAATTTGAATTTACAATTTAGTTACTCTGCTTTAAAGGGAACTGTAATCGCACAATATGTTGATGTTTATGGAAATGTATTATCACCTGATATCATTACTACAGATATGGTAGGAAGAACTTATCAAACATTAGCGAAAGAATTTGATGGATATACATTACTTACAATCAATGGAGAAGAAACAGGTACTTATATTGATGGAGAAATTGTTGTTATCTATGTCTATGCACCTGGTAATCCTGGAACAGGATCTACAAGTGGAGAAGAAATTACACCTCCAGAAACTGGTGTAAAAACAGAACAACAAGGTATTTATGTTACATTAATGTTATTATTAGGTAGTGCTTATCTTTATCGTAAAACAAGTAAATTGGAAACAAGTAAAGTTCAATTTTAAAAAACAAAAGGTAATATCTCAAATTTGAAATATTACCTTTTTTCTTATGCTTTTTCAATTTCACCAATTGTAAGTTCTACAATTGTTTCTTGACCAAATAAATCAAGAGCAACTTCTAGTTTTCCAGTGGCACTATCCATTGTTTTTACTTTACCAAACATACCAGAAAATGGTCCACTGATTACTTTGACAGAATCATCTACTTTTAATTCACTACCGATTTCTAGACGACTCATACCCATACTTCCTAAAATTTTATCTACTTCTTGTGGAGTAAGTGGGAATGGTTTTGCACCTTTACCACTAGATCCGATAAATCCTGTAACACCTGGTGTATTTCTGACAATAAACCAAGCTTCATCTGTCATGATCATTTCTACTAAAATATAACCAGGAAACATCTTTTTTACTTTTTCTTTCTTTTGGCCATCTTTGATTTCTACTTCTTTTTGTTCTGGTACCACAACACGGAAAATATAATCTTCCATTCCCATGGTACTTGCACGCATTTCTAATTTTTCTTTTACCTTATTCTCATGTCCAGAATAAGTATTGACTACATACCATTCTTTATCCATAATTCACCTACGCTCCTAATGTTCTAACAAACGCTAATAAGACATCTGTTAAAGAGAAAAATACACCAAAGAATACAATAAATACAATTGTAGCTAAAGAGTAATTGAATAACTCTTTACGGTTTGGCCAACGTACCTTTTTCATTTCTTTTTTGACATCATGTAAATATTTCTTTAATTTTTTCATCTCTTCCACCATTTTGTTTTTATTTCAAAATAAAAACACCCTTTCGTGTCTAACAGTAATATAACACCAAAGCGTGTGTTTGTCAATTATTTATTTATGATTTTAAAGGAAAAACCCTTAAAGTAGTTCTTTATCACATTCTTAATAAAGATAATACTTGGTTTCATTTGTTCTACTTGTATCAATAACATTGCACTTCTCCCCTTTGAATGTGCCCTATCATAATACTTTTTATTTTGTTTGTCAAATTCACTCAAAGAAGTTTCGTTTGCGAAAAGCAGAAGTTATAAATCTCCAAGCTGCTTTCCGATTGGTAAGCCATGTAAATTTCGCATGGTTTTTCTTATTTTGAATGATTTTATCAACCATGTATTCAGCAATTGTTTCTGGAGTATCTCCAAGGATATTATATACTTTCTTTGTTTTCTCATCTAAAGAAATGGTTTCCCCATCTCCTAATGAAGTATGGATAAAGTTTGTAATCATGATTCCTGGTGTAATTTTTCCTACATAAACACCTGTTTTTAGATCATCACATTCATGGGCTAAAGCATCTGTAAAATAACTCACTGCTCTTTTGGAAGTACCATAAATAGATAATCCTGTAATGACTGCATCATTACTACCATGTCCTTCTACATTAAAGATTTGTCCATAGTGTTGTTTCATCATGACTTTCATAATCAGTTTAGAACATAAAATAGTTCCTTTTAAATCGATCTCTAAGAGACGATCTAAAACATCTTTCGGAACATCCCAAATAGGAAGATTCGGTTGATTTACTCCAGCGTTATTGATCCATATATCAATGGTATTGGTTTCTTTTAAAGTTTCCTCTATTAAATGTTGAATTTCCTCTTCTTTTGTAACATCTGTGACAAAAGAAAGAATTTTTGCTTTACTTGGAATTTTTTTTAATTTTTCTTCTGCTTCTTGTAATGCTTTTTGATTGATATCACTTAGTACAACATGAAAACCTTTTTTACGAAATAATTCAATCATCGCATAACCAAATCCTCTAGCACTTCCTGTAATTACTACTGTTTTCACTTTATCTACCCCATTCTAATCCTATCTTACCAAATTTTAAATACAAATAAAAGTGGGTCTTCCCCACTTTGTACAAAAAATATAGGTACTTCTTAACCAGGAGATCTTTTCCTGCAAATATTCGTTTAAAACGAATACTCATGTAGCCTACCAGAGATATATCATCTATATCCCTTATTTACTATGTCCCTCTATTTCTGTTTTATAATTAGTAATCTTTACCACTCTCTCATAAGTTTCTACATTGATTGCGATTCCTACAACAAAAGTATAAGCTAATATATAAATCCAAATCATCATCACAATTAAGTTAGATAAACTGCCATAGAAAAGATCATAATTTGAAAAATGACTGACATAATAAGAGTAAATAGCAGTAACTAAAATCCAACCAAGTGCAGTAAAAACTGCTCCTCTTGTCATATAACGACTTTTAATATTTTTATCTGGAGCTAATGTGTAAATTAATTTAATGATCAAATATACTAAAATAAAAGCAACTGGCCATTTACATAGAATAAAGATTTGATAAATGGTATCTCCAAATTCACCCAATACACCAAGGTTTTGAATTATATGGAGAATATGATTTCCAAAGGCTAAAATCACTAAGGTAAATAAAAATAAACCAACTAATAAAATTGTTAAAAAAACTGCTTTAATCCTTGTACTGACATAATCTTGATGTTCAATTTTATAAATGGTATCTGTTGCGGTAATAATCGCATGACAGCCGTTACTAGCAAGTACAAAACCAATGATCATAAAGATGAAAACATTACTGTCCATCCCTTTTCCTGAAATAAATGGTAATAAAATTTCCGAAACTTGTTGTGGTAACGTATTTGTCATCGCACTCACAAATTCAGTGAGAGAAACATGAAAAAAAGAGGCAATATAACCGACTAATGTGATAATTGGCACTAATGAAAGTACCAGGAAAAAAGCAATATGTCCTGGCAATATTCTCATTTCTTCTCTACTAATTAAATCAATTAATCTTTTTATAATCCTCTTTAATCTTTCCATACATTCCCTCAACTATTACTCTCATCTTTTTTACTATTTTTCATCTGAATGGTTGCTTCATTAATCGCATCATCAACTGTTTTAATTTCATCTAAGATCATACTATATCCTATCGCTGCACCAAAACCATGAGATAAATCTTTAAATTCTTTTTCTAATTTTCTCTTATAAGATACTACTTGTTTTTCATCGTATCCCACTAAATAAATTAAGAATTCATTTCCATCTGTACGAATGATTTCACTATTTTCTATCTGTGTTGTGATTAACTTATTTGCTGCTTCTTTAATTAAGTTATCTCCTTCAGTATGCCCATAATTATCATTTATATACGCAACATTGTTTAAATCAACAACGACAATGGCTTGTGGATAAATTCCCGATTCATCCCATTTTCTCATATGGTCATTCAAATAAGTACGATTTTTTAAAGAAGTAAGTAAATCAATGTATTGTAATTTATCGTTTTTACCGATTACGATTCTTTGTTTTGCACGAGATTTTACTTTTTTATAGATCCAATATCCAATAAGAATCGCACCAAAACCACCAACTAATATCAATAGATTACGGATAAAATAAGATTGTTTATGAGTAAATAACTGTTGATAGCTTTGATTCATAATTTGATTTTCTTCTACAAAAGATAGATAGAAATCAAAATAGTTTTCAAATACTTCATTATCGTTGATATCACGAATTACAAATTGATATGGTACATTTAACTCAAATAAGTAATCAATTTTATAATTATCGAGATCTGTTTTCTCATAATATTTATAAGTATTATAATCTAAAGCAATAAAATCTTGATCCTCTTTATGAGAAAGTAATTGTTCTACATTTCCATAAGTTACTGTTTCAATTCCATATTTTTTTAACATTGCTTCTATTTTGGTATTAGAAACAACTGCTACTTCTTCACTTTCTAAAGCATAAAGATTTTGAATCACAACATTTTCATCTAATGGAGAAGCAATGACTAATTCTTCATGATAAGGAGAAACTGTTCTTCTCGTGTCCATCTGATAATCTGTACTAGGTGAAAACTCTAAGAAGAAGTCAACATCATTATCATTAAATGCTTCTACTAATTGTGAATAATTACTATACTCTTGGAAACGAATTTCAACATTACTTAATTCTGAAAATTCTTTAATTAGATTACTATTCATTCCCAATAGTGTTCCACTCATATTTGTATCAAATGGGATATTTTCAACAAATCCATAAGTATATCTTTTTCCTTTAAAGTTTGCTTGATCTTGTTCTGTATAATCTGCATAAGAGAAGAAAGCATCATTAAAATTACTCTGATAAGAACTTAAGAATGATTCTTGTAACCATCTTGTACTATACTTAGTCAAAATATCATTCAATACTTCATTATCTCCTAAAGAGAGAACATAATCAATTTTAAAACTTACGATATTATAAGCAATATTTAAATTTTCTGATAAGATCTCTTTTAAATATTGAATCTTAGGTAATATAATTCCATCTAATTCTGTATTTTCTGTAGTAAGTGCTGTGATCATATCTTCAGCGTTTTCATAAGGTTGTAACTTATAATCAGAAACACCTTCTAAATACTTGGTCGCATTACCTGTATCACTAGACAATACACCAAGCAGTTTTCCATCTAATTCATGAAGATCATTATATTTTTCTTTTTCTGTCGTTAGAACCGCATAATTATCCTCATAAAATAAAATATCATTGTCTTCCTTTTGCGAAACTGCTTTAAATTGATAACTACTTGTTGATTCTGCATCTCTCTCATAAGGAAGTTCATTAAACTCTAATTCTGTATTCTTTTCTAAATCAGCAATAAAGTCAAAGAAAACACCTTTTCCCTCATTGGTAAAAATGAGTACATCATTCATTGCCCCAATCTCAAAAATTTGATTTCGATGATCTTCTATCCATTGTTTTTCAGAAAGTGTTAATGTCGTATCTGCGTTTTCGTGATAAAAATAATAGAAAATTCCCCCTGCCAGGGCTAAGCAGAGGAGAATGATTACACTCCATAATATGAATTTTTTATTTTTCATAATCTCACCTATTCATTGTTTGTCCATACAAATGCATCACTTGTTTTATGTTTATATCCGATATAATTAATTGCATAATCATCAGAATTAATTAAGATCTGTAAATCATAATATGCTTTTTGTTCATCTGTAAAAGTATCTAATAACACATTCGCAAGTTCCTTCACAACTTGTTTATCTGCATCTTCTTTTACAACAACATCTACATAAACAAGTCTACCTTGTAAACGATACTCTACACTTTCTACATAATCATAATCTTTTATCTTATCTTCAATTTCCTTTACTTGATCATCCTCGATTGGAACATCTTCTATTCCTTCTAAACGATCACCATAAACACTTTTTGTAAAGTCTGGGAAAAACCATCCTCTTAACAAAAGAAATAAAATTAATAATACAAGAATTACAGCAACAACAATCGTTACTACCTTATGTTTTTTAGCAAGCTTTAAAAATTTTTTCATTCATCTCACCCCAATATCATTTTTTTCTACTGGACTTATTATACTATAATTTTATTCATTTTACAAATATCTATTTAAAAAGAAAAAAGAAGAGGAATCCAATTCTCTTCCCTATTTTTCATTCTTCAAAAGAAATGTAGCATATAATGGAATGGATTTCATGTTTGTTTTTGGATCAAATCCAAAATCTTTTGTACTAATTCGAATTGCGTATTTTGGGTGATATTTTTCAATATATAATTTTAAACTTTTTGATTGTGTTGCACTGCCTGCTTTTACTTCCAGAGGAATAATTCCATTTTTCGTATATAATAAGAAATCAACCTTACTTGTATTATCACTGCGATAATAGTATAAATCAAATTGATTACATACTAGTTGATTGGCAACATAATTTTCCGCAATCACTCCTTTATACAAGGAAACGTTGTCATTTAAAATATCTTCAATTTTTAATTTTAAAATATTATTTAAAATTCCAACATCGCTCAAATAAAGTTTAAATGTATCTGTATCGACAAATCCTTCTAATGGAATTTCAGGGGTTTTTACGGCTTTACAACGTAGCACCATATTGCTTGCTTCTAACCAATCAATTGCTGTCGCATATTCTCGTGCTCTTGCGTCTTTTGTAACATTGGCATATTGAAATTTTTTTGAAATGTTGGATAACTGTGATGGTAGAGAATCGTAAACACGATTGATTCTAAGCGCTTCACTCTCATTGACAACATACTTATCCATATCTTTAAAATAAGAGCTCACAATATCTGTTAGAATAGATTGATCATATTTAATATAATCTCCTTTTGTCTCTACCATATTCTTTACACTTTCTGGCATTCCTCCAGTCACTAAATAAATTCGATATAAATTTAACGCATTCTCATGAATAGGAGCAGTCATCTGATGATTATTCTCATAACAATCTTTGATACATTGTACCAACATTTCCTGATTCATAGCAATCAAAAACTCTTCAAAATCCATTGGATACATATTCAACATTTTCACTTTTCCAACTGGAAATGAAAATTTAGAACGTTTTAATTTTACTCCTAAAAGACTTCCTGCACAGATAATTCTAACTTGATTGTGATTCTCACAAAAATACTTTAACTCAGCAATCAATCTTTCACTTTCCTGAATTTCATCGATAAACAAAATTGTATCTTCTTGTTCAAAATCAAAATTCAATAATAATTTCAAACGATTAAATTTTTCTAAAGAAGTTAAATCAGAGTTATAGAGTTGAATCACATTCGTATTTTCAAATAAATTCACATAAATGTAATTTTTATATTCATTTTTACAAAATTCATCAATAATATAAGTCTTTCCGGATTGGCGTACACCTAAAACCATTAAAGGTTTTACATGATCTTGATTATTTTTCCAATTCAATAGTTCCTGATAAATCTTTCTTTTCATAAGAACACCTCTGTTTCTAGGCTCATCATAACACAGTTCAAAATGAAAAGCAATGTTCTATCACGTTTTTCATAGGACTTTTCACTCTTGTTTACACGTTTTTTATAGGACTTTTCGTTCCTGCTTACACGTTTTTCATAGGACTTCATCAAAAAAGAGTTATTTTGATAACTCTTTTTGTAATATATCCATGGCCATTTTTGGATTGGCTTGTCCTTTTGTCTCTTTCATTACTTGTCCCATTAAGAACTTAATCGCACGATCTTTTCCTTCTTTATAATCTTTGACACTATCTGGGTTATTCTCAACAATTTTCTTGACAATTTCTTCAATTGCTCCACTATCACTAATTTGCGCAATCCCTAATTTTTTCACTGCTTCTTCTACAGTTCCTCCATTTTCAAGAAGTTCATTTAATAATTCTTTTCCTTGTTTTGATGAGAACTCTTTCTTGGCCATACGACTCACAAACGTTTCTAACTCTTCTCTAGAAAGTTTTAATTCTTCGACTGAGATTTTATCACGGTTCATATAAGATAGAATATCGCCGGTTAAATAATTGGCTAGTACAACCGCATCTGTATTTGGTCTTACTTTCTCGTAATACTCACAAATCATACGATTGGCAATAATTGTTTTCATCTGGTTGTCATTTAAACCAAGTTCACGATACTTCTCTCTTAATTCGTCTGGCATCACTGGTAGAGACTTCTTTGCTTTTTCTATTTCTTCATCACTTAAATGAATCATTGGTAAATCTGGTTCAGGGAAATAACGATAGTCATTTCCTGTTTCTTTCGTACGCATCAAAATCGTCTTACCTGTCTTATCATCAAAACGTCTTGTCTCTTCATGAAGAATTTCTCCCCCATTTTCTAAAATCTCACGTTGACG
>CALVJU010000038.1 GCA_944332375.1 uncultured Bacilli bacterium | reverse complement strand
TAAAAAAGATGATCTTTCCATCATCTTTATGAGAAATATCTCTTTTTCTGGCTTGTCTCACGGAGAAAATCATCTGTGACATCATCACTGCTAGCGTGCCAAAACATTTTATCTCCATATTGATTATAAGGCGATAAATCATCTAAATGCATTACAACACAATCTCCACAAAATTTTGGATTTTCCCACGGCGTACAAATTTCAATATGCGCATTAGTATGATTATAGTAATTTGTAATTGGTTCATAATGAATCACTTTCCACCTCTGAAGATCTAAAAATGAGCCCTCATTAGGAACATATATTTTATCTCCGACGTTTATAATAATTTCTTGTGCTCTTACCACTGCGGATTCAACTAACAATTCCCTAAAAGATAAGATCAAATCTTTTACTCTTTGATCATCAGATAAACTTTCTGCTTCACTAAGTTGTTCAAAAATCTTTTGTGATTCACTATCAAATAAAGATGGAGAAAAAGTAGAATACTCTCCTACTGATGATTCTTCTCTTTGTTGAATAATAGCCAGATAAAAATCGTCTAAAGACTTTGATAGTAAAATTTCATTGATTTCCTGTTGCGAATAGTCTTTTTTCATTACATTCTTTCCCCCCCTAAAAATTTAATTTTATTATATATACGTTTCTTTATATTGTCAAGAAAAGCACAAAGGCGAAGAAGCAACTATACCGTAGTATTTTTTTGTAAAGAAAAAGAAACAACTTTATGAAAGCTGTTTCTTTTTCTGACTTACCTCACGAAGGAAATCCGCTGTAACATCACTAAGATCTCTTCTTGCAAGCATTTCATCTCCATACTGGTTATAATATGAAGCATCTTTTACAGCTAATGTAACGCAATCTTCATGCAAGCGTGGATCGTCCTCTGGTGTACAAATTTTAATACATGCGTTAGTATCATCATAATAGTTTGTAACTGGCTCATAATGGAGAATATCCCAACCATCAAGATTAAGAAATGATCTCCCAGTTACAGAATATACCTGATCTCCAACCATTGTAATAAGCATTTTGCCTTTTAATTTTGCTTTGTCCCATATGAAATTTTTCAAATTTGCGAGCATACCTTCTACCATATCTTTTAACATGCCTTCTAACATGCCATTTGCCTCATAATCCGCAATTTGTTTTTCTGCTTCATTCACTCGGTTCATCATTTCTTTTGATTCCTCATCAAGTAAAGATGGCGAATAAATAGGATATGTTTCATCGGATGGATTATCTTTTTTTTGAACAATTGCCATATAGAATTCATCTAGTGATTTTGATAATAAAATCTCATTGATCTCCTCTTGAGAATACTCTTTTTTCATTTCATAACACCTCCCTGTCATTATATTTTCTTTGTTTTTTTTGAGGTTGATAATAAGTGATCTCTATTGTAGATCTTTAGCACTTTTTGTCATGTTTTTAAATCACTTTCATATTCTATCATTACAAATTAGTCGTGCGCTAGTGATATTATTAACCCCTGAAAAACAAACTTTATTATATATATATATATATTGTCAAGGGAAAATCGGGAAAATGCAAAAACAAGCAGAACGCATATCGTAAATTTTGAATCACGTAAAGTCAAAAAAAGACTGACTTTAAAACATCAGTCAGTCACTTTCTATTTCTTTTTTGTAAATACAGCACTAGCTACCAAAACTACAATAACTATCACTGCAACGATGATAATAATGTTCATGTTTGATTCTTCAGAAGTAGTCTTTTGTACGACGGCTAATGTATGTATTAAACTCTCTAAATCCATCTATAACATCCCCGCGATCATAATGCACATCGGGATTAAATTATAAAAGAATTTTACGAACATGACAAGAACAATATTATCATTATTTTTGATATACATATATGCTAGCGCAGCAGAAACTGCGAAATATGATAATGCATCTGATAGTAAATATGGACTAGATAAATCTCCATAGATGACATTCATTACAGCATACAGCAAACTACAAGAAATAACGAATAATACATTATTTGGCATTACTTCACGCAGAGATTGTTTAAACAATAACTCCTCAGCAATGACTCCAAAAATCATCGTTTTAAATACAGTATAAATAAATGAAATTTGGGATAAAGTATAAATAGATTGTGTATTATCATCACTAATATTAGCTGTAGAGAATAAAAGTTCTCCAATAATACCTACTAACATGTTTACAATAAATAATACAACTACTCCAATAATAATCCTAATAAAATTTTTCCAGATTCCCTTTTTTAAATCAAGAAAGTTTTGTTTTATTTTTTTCCAGTATAATACAATCATGAAGACTAAAAAGCAAACATCTCCAGCAAACATTGTAATGATACTATTTTGAATGTTTAGTAATTCAAATAATGCATGGAAAACTCCATTATAGATTAAATAAATCATAAAAATGACAAATACCTTTGTCAAGTTTTTCAGGTTCTCTCTACTCAAATCTATCACTCCTATTCCTAATCTCATTGTAACAAAAAGAAAAAGGATTTTCTAGAGAATTAGACATAAACTAGACAGATGTAGAAAAAAAATTCATTTTTTCCTGTTTTTTTCAAAAAAGGTATTGTCAAATGATACGATTTGGGTATACAATGAAAGTCCCGACACCAATTGATGCCGGGACAGTCAACATTAACTATTAAAATTTCCTACTCGATTCATGTGAATAGTCAATGTTGGCCTAGAAAAATCTTGTAAGCCATCTCCACATAGACTCTTCACCTCCACCTCTATTTAATAGTATAAGTGTAAGCTCTCTTCACACCTATAATATAACACTTTTTATAGAAAATAGCAACATTTTCTACTTTTTTTCGTGCACAAAAAGGAGTATTTCGAACATACTCCTCTTTTTTATACACTCATTGCTTTTATTTTTCTGGATAAACGCTAACTTGTTTCTTATCCTTACCACGGCGTTCAAATTTTACGTATCCATCAATTGTAGTATATAAAGTATCATCTTTTCCAATTCTAACATTGTTTCCTGGATATACTTTTGTACCACGTTGACGGTATAAAATAGAACCAGCAGTTACAAATTCTCCGTCACTAGCTTTTGCGCCAAGTCTTCTACCTGCAGAATCACGTCCATTCTTTGTAGAACTTTGACCTTTTTTATGTGCGAATAATTGAATATTTAATTTTAATAATTCTAGCATGAGGACACCTCCTATTTTCTAATTTTTATATTTTTTGGATATTGTGAAGCAAGTTCTTCTAATAATGCGAGCATATTCTCTACTAATAAATCAATCACTTGATCATGTTTTAAGAGATTCATTTGTACGTGAATGGTATCCGTATCTTCTTGTTTTACCTCTATTGCATTATTTTGATATCTGATCAGTGCATTGGCTGTTGTAATAAAAATACTACTCACACTGGCACAGACGATATCTTTTCCTCTTACTTCATATTCTGAATGACCACTTATTTTTATTTCCTGATAGCCATTCTGATCTTTTTTTACATTTACTTGAATCATATTACTTTACTTTAATAGATTTAATAACAACCTTTGTATATGGTTGGCGGTGTCCTTGTTTTTTACGGTATTTATTTTTTGGAACATATTTAAATACTACTACTTTCTTTTCTTTACCGTGTTTTACAACTTCACCAGTTACTTTAGCATTTGTTAAATATGGATGTCCAAATGCGCCATCTACCATCAATACTTTATCGAATTCTACTTTACTTCCAGCTTCTAAATCTAACTTTTCGATATAAAGCTCAGTACCTTCTTCAACATAGTATTGCTTTCCACCAGTTTCGATAATCGCCTTCATATTTTCCCTCCTTACAATTCTAAGACTCGCCTAAAAGGTAACAAATTGTTTTAAGACCTTGTTCGTGCGGTTGTAGCAACCAAACTAAAGGAGTACTACACAATATAAAATTTTATCAGATAACTCCTTATTTGTCAAACCATTTCTGTAGAAATTCCTTTTCGTGGAGCCAATGAGGAGCAATATAAAATAAATGAGTCTTCTCTCGTTTCATCTTTTTGATATTTCTATTCTTGATTTTATAGTAATGGTGGTAAGAGACAGGGGTTAAATAGCGTTCTAATAGAAATTTAGAAAATGTATACTGGAGTAAGAATAATTCTTCGATTACTTTTTTTAATAGAAAGAGTGTCATTAGTAAGAATGTAAGATGAAATGGGGTCCAGATTACGAAGAAAACGGCAAATACGAGGGAAAAAAGTAATAAGAAACGATAACTACTATAAAAAGAAAAAACGAGTTCTAAGAGGAGTAAATACAGTTTAGAACCATCTAATGGATAGATTGGTAAAAGATTAAAACACAAATAAAAAAGATGAATAGAACGATAGATTGGAGAAGGAAAAAAATGAGATAAAAAGAAATAACCAATGATTTGAAAGATAGGACCCATACAAGTAATTAGAAATTCTTCTTTCATGGGGCGATTCCATGATTCTTCAAAGATAGTAAGACCTCCGAAAGGAAGAATGATGATTTTTTTGATCTTCCAATGATAGAAAGAGGCAGTAAGGATGTGCCCTGTTTCATGAATACAGAACAAGAAAAAAAGAAAGGTGAAGGGTTTTAAGTATCCAGTAATCAGACTGATGAAAGCAAATAAAAAGAAAAAAGGATGAACCTTAATTTTGAGAAGTTGGTAAATAGGTTTGATAATCTAGTACTTCTCCATCTTTTTTAAATACCAAGTATAATGTATTTTTACTTGCTTTACCGAGTAAACTATCTTTTTCTACGTAGTCGTAAAGAGAGACACTTAAGTCTTCGACATTTCCATACCAACAGTCAATTCCATTAGCTTGTTGAATAATCAGTGTATTTCCATACCCTTCTTTCTCTCCGATAAATACAACGATTCCACTTTCTAAGGAAGGAATAAATTGATCTTCTTTTAATGTTAATTGAACACCATCTAAATATGGTTCTTGGTTTTGATAGATGAATCCTTCTTGGAATACTGTTTCTGTCGGTTCTTTCATCAATTCATCAAAGAAAGGAATGGGAGTCCCAAATTGTTTTTGATAGAGTTCATTGATGGTAGAGAATTTAAAATGGGTATCAAAGACATATTGATAAAAGAGAGTCTTCCAATTAGAATTTCCTTTTAATAGAAAAATAGTTATTCCTGTTAAGATGGTACATAGTAGGAAACGAATCACAAAAGAAAGAAGTTTCTTTTTTTGATGGTCATTCCCTATTCTTGTTTTCTTTACTGTTGTTTGTCCACGATGATGTTTCTGTTTCATCTCTTGTTTTATAGATTCGATATCCATCTGAATCACCTAATCTAATGTATGTAAAAAAAGATGGATCCATTCCATCTTAATCAATTTTTGTAATGTGATATTTTCTTGCGATAAAATCAGTGATGCCATACAAGAGTACTGCATAAATGATATTTAACAGTAGACTTGTTGTAATTCCTCGTGCTAAGGAATACCAAGAAAAAGGGAGGTATCCGATAATGACTAACACAAGAAAAGAAATAGAACGATAAAAGGCAATAGAAAGTGCGGTGATAATAGCAACGTTTAAATAGTTATTGGACAGCATGTAATTGACTTTTTCGATAAAGTAAGCAGTCATTAAGAATAAAAAGAAATTGACAATCAAGGTGTCTGTAAAAACAATATCGTAAAAGAGTCCTAGGATTGCTGCAATTTTAAAGTAAGTAGATCGATCTTTTTTAAAGAATGGATAGATGATCACAAGGGCGACAATGGTAAATAATGGTAGGAAAAGATCACTATTGATTGAGACAAAGTTACTGACAATACTTTCTAAGAAGAATGAAAGAATTGTCACAATAAGGGCTATTTGCATTATTCTGCTTCCCTTTTTAAGATTGTCACAAAGCTGAGATCATCGAAGTCAACACTACTGGTAACTTCTACTGTTTTGGCAAGATCGAAGTTATCTGTTGTGACTTGTTTTACTTTTCCTACAACAATTCCACTTGGGAAAGAATCTCCCATTCCTGTTGTGGTAACAACACTTCCTTCTGGGATTTCAGAATTATCACTGATTCCTTCTACAATAAATGTTCCTTTTTGTTCATCATAACCAGATAATAGACCGTAGACATAGTTATCTCCTACTTTAATCTTGACTGAAGTTTTATTATCGACATCATCACTTGTAATTAATTTTACAGTACTATTAAAGTTAGATACTTTTGTTACTTTACCGATTAATCCTTCACTGACAATGACTGGCATATCTTTCTCTACTCCATTATAACTACCTTTATCAATGGTAATGGTATTATACCAATAGCCTAAGTTTCGATTGACAACAGTGGCATTTAAATAACTACTCTCAGAAAGGGTTTGATTTAAGTCTAGTGTTTTCTTTAAATTTTCTACTTCTCGTTCTAGTTCTTCTTTTTCACTTTGAATCAAATCTGTTTCTTTTACTTTCTTTTCTAGTTCTTGATATTTTTCGTATAAATCTTGTTTATCTTGATATTCATCAATTTTATTTTTCACAAATTCCACCGGTTTATAAACAATTTTTGTGACTGCTAAAGTAGCATCTTTGATTGCTTGTTCTACAGGGGAAAGGGTTTCTTTATTCATAATAATCGCATTTGTGATTCCTAATACTAAGGCTACCACAATGACTACAATAAAAATAATATACTTTTTATTAAACGGTTTTTTTTCGTACATAGAATCACCACCACTGACTTTCATTATAATATAAATTAGGCTTTTTTTAAAGTGCTATTCGTTGATTTTCAAAAAAACTATAGTATTTATCTTCTCCGATAATAATATGGTCAATGACTTCAATTCCAAGGAGATGACCTACTTTGACAAGTTGTTGTGTAAAGACAATATCTTGTTTGCTTGGTAATACTTCTCCGCTCGGATGATTATGGATACAGACAATACTGCTTGCACTTACTTGATAGGCTTCTTTAAAGATTTCTCTAGGATGAACAAGACTACGATTTAACGTGCCGATAAACAGTACTTTTTCATGGATTAATTTTTTGGTGACATCGAGATAAATACATAAGAAATATTCTTGTTTTAAGCCAGATAATCTTCCTTGATAATAAGAGGCAATTTGGTAAGCATCTTCAAATTTCTGATAGAGTAATTCTTCTTTTTGATAGACTCTTTTTCCAAATTCGATTGCTGCTAGAATGGTACATGCTTTGGCATCTCCTACTCCTTTTGCTTGAGATAACGTCTGGTAAGTACAATCTTGAAAAGCATGGATTCCCCCTACTTCTTTTAATATGTGAGAAGCAAGTATTTTAGCACTTGCTTGTTTGGTACCTGTTTTTAATAAGATTGCTAGTAATTCTTCATTAGATAGTTGTTCTTTTCCATGATAAATTAATCGTTCTCTTGGTCTTTCTTCTTTTGGTAATTCTTTTAGTGTTAAATTCATGATCCCTCCTCATATGTTTCTAATAGTTTTTGATTCAGTTCGCCAATGGTTTTTGGATCTTCTACTTTGCTTAACATTTCATCGAGTGTTTGGATTTTTTCTACAACTGTACGATTATGGATCACTCCCTCCTTCTTATAAGTATTATACCCAAGAGATGTGAGGTATTCCTGCAACTTTGTGATATTTTCTTCCCGACTAGAAACTGCGATATAAACATGATACTGATCTTCTTCTATTTGATAAATATAGTATGGAAGAGACAAGACGTTCTTTTTCATATTTTCTTCTTTAGAATAAACACCATATTGTAAGTAATAAATAGGACAGGTTGTTGTATTTTCAAAGACGGTTTTTGTTTCACTGGTTGTATGATATTCATCACACATTGTTTTTCCAATGACAAATCCAATAAAAATGGAAAGTAACACTGGAATGAGATACATTTTTTTCATACGCTTCACCCATTTTATTATTTCACACTCTCCTTTATGAATTTGTCGGATTATCGTACGACAGAAATTCTTCTGATCAGAATGACACCAAAAAACGATTGGAAACCACCAACCGTTTATTGATTTAAATATTCAATGACTTTTTCGTTTAATAATTCTACTGTAATCTCTTCTTTTTCTTGACCACGTTTTTTAATTTCAATCATACCATCTTGGGCTTTTTTACCCACTGTAATTTGAACAGGAATTCCAATTAATTCCATATCTTTAAATTTCACTCCTGGTCTTTCATCACGATCATCATATAACACTTCAAAGCCCATACTCTGAATAATTTGATAGAGTTGATCAGCAACTGTTTTTTGTACTTCATCTTTTCCATTGATTAAGACAAGGGCTACTTGATATGGAGCAATCGATACTGGCCAAGCAATTCCCATCTCATCTGCTCTTTGTTCGGCAACCGCTGTCATAATACGTGCAAGACCAATTCCGTAGCACCCCATAACAACAGGTTTTAATTGATTATTTTGATCTAAATAATTCAATCCTAAACTCTCTGAGTACTTTGTTCCTAGTTTAAATGTATTTCCACATTCAATTCCTTTTTTAAATGTTAATTTTGCCCCACACTTTGGACATAAATCTCCTTCTTTGACTTCGATAATATCACCGATCTTCTTTGTCTTAAAGTCTTTTAAATTGACATTTTTATAGTGATAATCTGTTTGATTTGCTCCAACAATAAAGTTCTTCATCATCTGAACATGATGATCCATTACAATCGGAATTGATAATTGAATCGGGCCAGCAAAGCCTATCTTTGCTTTGGTAATTCTCTCTACATCTTCTTTGTCTGCTAATACAACTTCTTTTGCCTGAAGTAATGTTTTCAACTTCTCTTCATTTAATTCACGATCTCCAGGAATCAAACAAGCGTAAAATTTTCCATCTACTTGGTAGATCAATGTTTTTACGAACTGGCTTGGATCTTCTTCTAAGAAAGCTGCTACTTCTTCAATTGTTCCTGCATTTGGAGTATGAACGAGTTCTAATTCTTTTTCTTCCTCATAACTTTCTGTCTCATCAACAATACAAGCACTTACTTCTAAGTTCGATGCATAATCACAGTTTGGACATAAAACTAAAGTATCCTCTCCAATTTCTGTCACTGCTTGAAATTCTTCAGAGAGATTTCCTCCCATTGCTCCTGTCCCAGCTCGAACAATCTTATACTCTAATCCTACACGATCCATAATATTTTGATAAGCTTGAAACATCTTTTGATAAGAAGCTTCACATGTCTCATCATCTACATCAAAACTATAAGCATCTTTCATCATAAATTCACGTGTACGGATGAGTCCAAAACGAGGTCTTGGCTCATCACGATACTTATTCGCAATTTGATAAATATTAAATGGCATATCTTTATAAGAGTGAATCATCTCTTTAGCAGCATATACAAACAATTCTTCATGAGTAGGTCCTAAAACATATCCTCTTTCATAACGATCTTTCAAAGAAAACATATCATGTCCAAATACTTCTTTTCTTCCACTTTGAACATAATAATCTTCTGGAATCAAAGCAGGCATTAATAATTCCTGAGCTCCTGTTTTATTCATCTCTTCTCGAATAATTTGTTCAATCTTTTTTAACACTTTGAATCCTAGTGGCATAAATAAGTAAATTCCTGTTCCTACTTTCTTAATCATTCCACTACGTACAAGATAATTTCCACTTCTTGTTTCTTCATCTTTCACATCTTCTCTTAATGTATAAAAAAACTGATTTTTTAATCTCATTGTTACACACTCCTCGTCTATAACATTATACTATAAATTTCTTATTATGACAAAGGAAAGACACGTTACTGTCTTTTCCATCTTTTCACTAGTCCCCTATTTTCTACTTGATACCAATCTAAATTCTGATTCCATACTTCAACAATCACATTCCATAAGAAATGACACAATTCTTCTTTCGACACAGAATATTGTTCTACAATCTCATCGATTGTTTTTCTCTTTCTAGTAAATCCAAAGAAGACATCAACGAAAAGAAATTCCTGTTCTTGTAGTGAAACACGATTTAATAAAAGTGTTTGATAAACCAACGAACGAAGTTGCTTTAATTGAATATCATGAAGAGATTCTAAATTGAATTCCTTTTCTAATTGATCAAAGATAGAAATATAATATGGAATCGCATGCTCATTGGCTTCTTCTTGTTCTTTTCTTTCTAAAGCGTGCAGTTTTCTTCTTGCTGATCTTTTATAAATTTGAATAGTAGCTGGACTTTTCTTTACACCTAATTTCTCATAGGCCTCTTCCCAACTCTCAGAAGAAAAAATTGCTTCCATGGTTTGTCTTTCCGTATTTTTTAAATGACTTTGATACTGTTGATATAATCGAAAACACTCTTCTTGGATTGTCTTCAGACTCGTAGCTAATTCTTTTTTTTCATCGACTTCTTTTTTATGACTACGCATTTCTTCTGGATGTTTTAATTTATACTTTGCCAATGATAAATAAGAACGTACATTTGCTTCAGAAATCGGTTTTAAGCTCTGATAAAAAGAAGTTCTATCACTGGCTGTAAGAAATGCCTCTATGACACGAAGTTCATTTTGATTTAAACAATCTTTGTTTTCTAAAAACAAAGAAGTAAGCTGTTTCTGTTGTTCTTTCAGTGGTGTTCTTCGCTGATGTTCTGTGACATTTCCTTGTAACTTATTTTTTGTATAAGAACGATAAGAACATAAACTTCCTTTTGTATAGTCCTCTTTTAAACGCTCAAAAACTTCTTTCCAAGTTTGAGAAGTAAGCGCTGTTTTTACAAACGTTCTTTCTCTATCTGTTAAACAAGAACCATTTTTCTCAAACAAAGGACCACAAATTTCTTGATATTCTTGAATACTCGTAGCACTTCTACGAAAATAACGATTTGGATTAGATAACTTTCTCTTAATATTGTTTTTAAACCCATGTACTTGTTCCTTTGTCATTCCCAACAGTTCTAATTTTCTATACACACTTTTCATACTAGTTGAACTGAGGATTGCTTCCATCACAAGTTTTTCATTTTCTGTCAAAAGATAGGGATTCTCTCGATAGATTGGTAAATAAGTTTGACAAAACTTGTGAAATTCTTTTATTTTCATAGTTTGATACTGTTCTGGGTTTTGTATTTTTTTCACAATTCGACTCACATACTGAGAATAATTTCCTACAGGAAAATCATGAACTTTTAAATCAAAATAAACTTCCTCCCATGTGTTGAACTTCATAATCGCATTCATTACTTCTTCTTCTCTTGTCGTCAATAATGCCAGACTTTCGTCTGGCGCGTTTTGAATCATCTCTTGTACTTCTATCATTTCTTTTTTCATAATTCTAACCTTCCCCTTTCTCATAACTTTACTTGATCATTCTTTTCTCTAACTTTTTATGATCTTCTGTTTTAAATTGTTTTCTGTCAACATAATTTAAGACATATTTTACAAGTTCAATAAAATATGGTTGTAATTCTTCTACTGGAATATGGTATAAAATGGAAAGCTCTTGTAAAGACATCACCTTTGAAGTGTGAAATCCATAATAGCGATTTAAAATTTGTTTTTCTGCATCATTGATCGGAATTTCCTCTGTATCTAATACTTGCTTTACAATTAAACGTAGAGGTCTTAAATCACTTTCCTGTACTTTCCCATCACGCAATACAGTAAGAGACTCTACCATATCTGCTTGGCGAAAAACATCACTATGTAATACTGTATAAGTTCCATGATTTAAAAGTTTCTGAACATTGGACTGTGACATATGCATTTCATTTGCCAACTCTAATAATGATTTTTTCACTCCAGATAATCCATAATAATTTGAAACAACCTTTCGCTCAGTCGCAGTCAATAAATATTGATTTAATATAAAGTTTTCCTGAATTTGTTTCAAAAACTGTGCAGACTGTGACTGTTCCTCCTGAATTTTTTGTTCCCCTTTTCTTAATTCTTTCACAGTACGATACATCTTAGAAAGGATATAACTCTCTGTCAAATTTGAATTTCTTTTTTGAATCTCGGCAATAGAACGTTTACGTCCATCAATTCCATAATATAAACAAATAAACTGCTTTGCTTCTCGATCTAAACGTGGATTATGAAGTAACATCGATTCAATCGTACTTGGTAAAATAGAGTCTAAATAATGAACCATCGTACTCTTCTGACGCAACGTTCTTCTAATCTTTTTAGGAAAAATTGGAAGAGGTTTTCCCACCTTCACACATTCATCACACTTTCTTAAATAATCTACAACAACTTGATAATGAGGATAATTTCCATCCTTTTCTTTGTCCTCTTTTTGCACGAACTCCATAAACACTTGTCGATATACATTAGGAATATACGGTTTATAAAGTTCAAACAAATCAAGAAGTTGTTGTTTCTGGATACAACTCTGAAAATTTTCTTGTTTTTTCATCTTAAAACCTCCATTTTTTTCCAACTATTATATAAATTTTTTTACAAAAAGTAAAGAAAAAAAAGAAAAAAAGACTGAAACAGTCTATATACTGATAAATGAAAAACAATTAATACCATTCCCTTATCTCGTTATCTAATGCATTCTTTTCTTTGATGATATTTCAACATGCACTCTATTTTATAAACTCAATGTAAAAAATAATAATAAATCGTGTAAAATCTTCTCTTTTTCTTCACCAGAAAGTAATAAATGATTACTTTCTGAATAAGTTCGATAATCGACATTGTGATATCCAATTCGATTTAATACAGATTTTAAATCACTTCCATAACTACGAGCTGGATCTTTCATACCAACCCCAATAAAGATTGGTAAATTAGGTTTTTTCATATAATATAGCTTATCTTTTTCGATACGGTATGCAACATCATATAAATCAAATAATGATTTTACTGCATATTGAAATGGCAACGTACTTGCATTCATTTTATGAACTCTTTTATAAAACTTCTTATTTAATCTCTCTGATTTAAAATAAGTAGGAACTAAAATAGAAGTATACTGTAGTAAGAATCTTCCTCGTTTTAATCCCGGAAAAACAGAAGCAGGACTTAAGAATGCTAATGCACGAATACGATCATCATCATTTCTTAAAAAGTTAATCGTAATTAAACTAGAATAATCACAAGTAATCAGAAAGACAGATAACCCTGCATACAACCTCGATAAAGCATCAATGACAGAACGAATATCTTCTGATAATTCTTTTTGGGCATTTTTTCCTAAATAGCCAATCTCATCTTCAATGCGAACACTTTGTCCTGTTCCCCTATGATCATAACTCGCACAAATAAATTGTTCTCTCGTAAAGTATTCATAACAATCTCTATATTGTTCTTTTGTCTCATAAACACCCGGGATAAATAAAATAATACCACGGGGATTTCCCTCAGGAATCGCAATTTCTACAGATAACTGAAATTCATTGTCATGAGAAAAAGTCGTTATGTTATTTCTTGTCATCTCTTCTCCTCCTCTACTTCAAATTTTCAAACCCACTACGTTTAAATAGTTTTTCTAAATCATAATTTGTCAAAAAGACAGTGGTCGGTCTTCCATGTGGACAATGAAAGGGATTATCACAACGTCTTAAGTCTTGAATTAATTGTTCAATCTCTTTCATATCTACATATTGATTTGCTTTAATCGCATGTTTACAACTCATCATCGTAGATACTTTCTCATTAAACTTTTCAATGGAAAAATGTTTTCCCTCTTGAATTAATATTTCTATAATTTTACGAATACTTCCCTCAATATCATCTTGCGGTAGCCATGCGGGATGTTCTTTAATCAGTAAAGACTGAAGTCCATTCTCTTCCACTACAAATTTTAAATCTCTAAGTACATCTAATTTTTCTTTTACTAAAATAAATTCTGAAGTAGAAAGTTCTACTGTAATTGGAAATAAAAGTGATGTTGATACAATATTAGGATTTCCCATTTTCTTCATGTAATATTCATAGTTCACACGCTCTTTGGCAGCATGTTGATCAATCAAAAACATGCCATCTTCATTTTGACAAATAATATATGTTCCATGAACAACACCAACTGGATACATTTCCGGCATTCTATGTTCTTTTTCTACTTCTTGTTTATTTTCTTCTTGTGAAACTTTTAATATCTCTTCTTCCTGCTCTTCTTTTTCAGCAACAAATTCCATATTGATGGGAATTTCTTCTTCCTCTAAAAAGGAAGCAGGCTCTTGTTCTTTTACTGGCTCTATTTCTTTTTCCAAAACCAAAGTCTGTTCTACATATTTAGGTCTTGGAACTTCATAACTCTCTTCTAATTCTGCTTCTGGAATCAAATTCTTACGGTGTAACTTTTCACGAATCATATGTTCAATTAAGAGTTTTAATTCTTCTAGTTTACTAAATTTAATATCCATTTTTGTAGGATGAATGTTGACATCAATCAAACTTGGATCCACTTCAATTTCTAATACGACAATCGGATATCTTGTATCCGGTTTTAATGAATGATAAGCATCGTTAATCACACGATTCAATTCTTGATTACGAACAACTCTCCCATTGACAATCGTCACCATATGATTTCTAGAAGAACGATGAATTTCCGGCATGGAAATAAACCCATAAATGGTATAATCATCGTCTTCAGCACTGACTTCAATCATCTTTCTAGCAACATTTAACCCATATACTGCTTTGATCGTTTTTAATAAGTGGTTACTTCCATCTGTATTCAAGATTTCATTACCATTATTAGATAGCCGAAATTGAATAGACGGATGAGAAAGGGCAATTTTATTCATATAATCTGTAATACTTGCCAGTTCTGCATATAAACTTTTTAAATGTTTTAACCGTGCTGGGGTATTATAAAATAAGTTTTTTACTTGAAAAATAGTTCCCTTTCTCGCATCCCCACGTTCTACCGCAATCAATTTTCCACCATTAATTTTCACAACAGTACCGACACCACCTGTAGAAGTAGTTAAAACGACTTCACTCACAGAAGCAATCGAAGGAAGTGCTTCTCCACGGAAACCTAATGTATCAATTCGATAAAGATCTTCTTCAGAACTTAACTTACTCGTCGCATGTCTTTGAAAGGCATTGACTGCATCTTCTTGTTCCATCCCCGTCCCATTATCAATCACTTTGATTTCTTTCGTTCCTGCTTCGATTAACTCTACTTTAATCTCTGTAGCTCCTGCATCAATACTGTTTTCTACTAATTCTTTTACTACTGAACTACAACGTTCCACGACTTCTCCAGCAGCAATTTTATTCGCAAGAATTTCATCCATAATATGTATTTTTGCCATGTATTACCACCTAACCCATTTTATCACAAATTACAAGAAAAAAACAGATGTCATCATAAAACGACAACTGCTCGATTCATCAAACCGTAAATCGCCTCAAATTTCTGTCTTGCTATAATTCTTCTTCCACTCCATGGATCTAAAACAATATAATTACCAGTAATTTGATTATATCCTGTTAGTAAAACAACGTGTAAATTCACAGGTACCTCCCCATCCCAAGCAGTTGGAGAATTAAAATTGGATGTCACATAAACAATCACTGGATTTCCCTGATCAAGATATTCTTTTAAAGTAGATACACCACTTCCAGAAATATCACGTACCGTGCCATACTGACTTCCAAAACGACTCAACGCATCTGGTGCAATCCAATGAGCTACATTTTTAGGCTCTAAGTCATAAATAGAATGGATAAAACCTTGATGTGGATCTGTCTCATGCTTTGGCACTTCCTCTGCAAAAGTGTGCAAATTATAATTTAGAGCTAAATTCTTATATTGTAATGACATTAAAAGGCAAGCAGCCTCACACCCATTATAAATTTGTTCCGTTCTTTGATTAATAAATGGAATTCCAGTAACTTCTACATATGCTTCCTCAATCTTACGACGTTCCTCTTCCTCTTTTCGTTTCTTCTCTAAAGCAATTTGTCTTTGACGTTCCCTTTCTTCTTCTATTCTTCTTCGTTCTTCCTCTTCTTTTTCTTCTACGTGTTTCAAAATAAGATCAATTTGTTCTTGATGAGATTCTAAAACAAAAGATTGTTTTAACTCGTGAAATATATGAGAAATCGTATCATAATCTTCCCTATCTACTTCCTCTTTCACCTCTGTCATCTCCTCATTTAGAAATAGTTCAGAAAGACGCGAGAGGGCCTCTTCTGTTTTCGTGATTTGATCCATTCCTGATTGAAATTGTTC
>CALVJU010000037.1 GCA_944332375.1 uncultured Bacilli bacterium | reverse complement strand
ATATGAATAGTTATTAAAATTATGCATTATAATTTATAGTAATAAGTTGAAATATTTTACTCCCACAAAATTCTAAAACTGTTTACTATAAGCAATTCTAAGATTTCGTGGGAGTAATTTTTGGAGCCATTACGGAGCAGGTATGCGAAATTTTTATGCAATAATGTAATGCTCACTTTTATATAATTCGATTTATTGTATTTAATTTAACATAAGATTGTTAATTTTGCAAGTATCACACCTAAATAATAATATTATTATTTAGGTGTGATACTTGCAAGCAATGGATTTCTTTACTTTTCAATTGAATTATGCTATAATGTTAATACGAGGTGGTTATATGATTATAGAAATAGATGTAAAAGAATATCAACAAAATGATATGTTTCCTGATAAGATAAAAAAAGAAATTGAAAAATATAGTAACATTGAAATATTTAATGAAGGGAATTCTTGGGAGGTATACCAATACTTTCTAGCTAACGAAAATAAAGTACGAAGAATTATTAAAAGAGGCAAAGATATGTGTATGATTACAACATCTGATGAAAATAATCAATCACATATAGATGTTATACAATATGGAAAAGACGGTGAAATTGTCGGATTAACAAAAATCGATTCTAGAGAAGATGGGTTTGATTATTTTCATCAAAGAAAATCTAATAGTAATGCTATTACAATGTATGAGAAACATGGTGATAGTGCAGTAGAAACAAGATTCACTCCATCTGCCACAACATTAATAGATCCTATAATAGAAGTAGATGATAAACCTTATCATACAATAAGTTATTTATTTAGTAATGGTATTGATAGTCCATCAGAAATCAGTCTGATTACTCCATCTTCTTATACAAATTATAAAAAAAGAAACAATGGATTATATTCATTAGCAAATGCAGGGATTATTAGGTCTTTAAGAGATATTCTTAGTGGTAGTAAATCTATAACCTTGCAAGAAGTGGAGAAAAGGTTAAATTCTACACATCCATTTACAGATAAATTATCAGCAATATTGCAAAAAGCTATAAATGGTAATTATTATGGATTAAAAATTCCAGAAGAATTACAAGAAATTTTAAATGAAATCTCTATTAAAGATAAGGCCAATAACAAAGACAACCACGTTTCTATCTCGACACCTGTACAGGATAAAATAATAGAAGATAATCAAGAGCAAGTTTTATAATTAGAATAACAGTTCCAAAAAATTAATTTATCTAATTTTTTGGAGCTATTATTTTATGCTTTAGTATAGTTATAAACAATTACTGAAATTCAGACTATGTAAACATTACAAGTTTATATTTTACAAAGTTTATTAAAGTAGTTATATATTCTTCATCAATTTCTTTTAATATAGTATCGAATTTCTCATACATTTCGGTTTTATTATATAGATATTAGCCCGATCACTTGTAGATAAACTTATTCCAAGTCTTAATTTATCTTTTATTTCGTCTGTAACAAGGTTCTGGGGTACCCATTCAAATCTTTGATTTTGTCAATGGAGCAGGTTCTTATATCCATATCTTTAATTATATTTATTACATTTTCAACTTTATTTTCTTCCATAACCATTAACTCCTTTATTTCAATTCCATATTATTTTTCTTTTTAGTCTTTGATGTGTTGATCTCATCTTGTGTTTTTATTTTTCTTGAATAAGTTGTTGCAATTTCTTTTTCATTATCATTAAATACGCCATTTTTATATAAATCATCTGTAACATATTTATAATGTTCATTTTTATCAAAGCCAAGTCTACTTTGAAAATGTTTTATAATACTATGCCAAAAACCTTTAAACTTTTGTAACTGTTCTTTTAGAGTTTCTTTTTCGGCTCGTAATTTACTAATAATCTTGTCTTTCGTTGAAATTTCTTTTTTAAGATAATTTATTTCTTCATCTTTTTGTTCTACTTGATATTTTAGAGAAGAAACTTCTCGTATTGTTTCAAAACTACTTTTTTCAAAATCTCTAATTGCTATATTTAAGTCATTTACACTTCTTACTGACTTTGTTGTATCTTTTATTTCTTCAGTTAATTTTTTTATTTCTGCGACATTCTCGCTTGAAATAACCATATTATTTTTATTAAGTTTAGAAGGTTTTAGCTCATCTAATATTGCATTTACTTTGTCTGCATTTGTATCAAGTTTTTTTGACTTGTTATTTGCCTGTTGAAGCCTTTTAGCATTTTGCTCTTGTTGTTTCTTTAATTCTCTATAATTTTTCATATCATTAACATTTATATCTTGATTTCTGCCTTTTTGTTTCTCTTTTAATTTAAAGTCTATATCATAAAACTTATTAAAAGATTTTATACAAGTATTTCTCATTTTATCCTGAATATTAGTTAATGAATCCTTTGTAAATATTTGCGATTTTCCAACTTGCTTTTTCATTCCTCTTGTGCAATTTTCAATTACTGGAACACCAACAACGTGCATGTGGGGAGATGTTTCATCAAAGTGGATTGTTGCATTTGCTATTTTAAAAGTGGGTACAATTTTAATTAAATCTTTAATTTGCTCATTATATACATCAATCATTTTTAATCTATATTCTTGGTCTTTATCATTCCAAAAGTCCATATCTCCAAGTTCAATTATAATCTCACAAGCAATATCATTCTGCGAGTTGCATACTTTTTTGAAATAATCTTCAATTTTTCTATCTTCACGAGTTTGTTTACTGTTGTATTCTAATCTTACTTCTTCAAATTCATCTAAATATACTTGTTTAACATCATTTACAATATCATCAGTTCCATATATTGTTCTAATAAGTTCTCTTTGATTATCATAATCTCTTAAGTTGTGTCTATTTACATTTGACAAATCTTTTGCATTTTGAATTGCATTATTAGATAGAGAAGTAGTGCCAGATACATTTTCTTTTGCAACTTTCTTTGCTAATTTACTTTTGTTTTTATCACTGCCTAAATGGAATGAATATGCTAATCCTTGCTCCAATGAAATCACCTCCTTGAACTTTCTTCGAAGCACAGGACTTTGACTCTGTCATAAGTCCTAACCCCCTATGAGTTTTGACATGCTATCAAAACTCGGGGGCTCTGCAAGGCAATAAATTTTCTCCCACAGAGATAAAATTTATCCCAATTAACTATCACCACTTTCATTTTTACTAAAGTAAAAACAAAACATGCCACGTTAATTTAATTGTTGCAGAGAAAATATCATAAGCATTCTTGCAACAATTATTTATGATTCTTCTTTGAAGTAGTATGAGTAACAAGTCCCAAGCGTAACTTTCCTTCTGGTCTTGCCATATAGTTTTTTAATTCTTTCATTGCTACAAGTCTTATGACTTTTTGATTTTTCTTTAATTTAAACTCAATAGCTCTGTTCCTGATTTTTGCAACTTGAGTTTTAGTATCATAATTTTCATCAATCTTATCATCGTGAAAATAATATTCTCCTAAATCCATATAATTTATATTTAATTCTTTTTTCAATGTTTCTAAATAATCATCTAATTGTTTTTTGTTCATATTTATACTAACTTTAATATCTTCTAGTTTTCCATCTCTTTCTATCATAGTTGGTACATCTACAATTCCTTTATCATATAGCTTGTCTATCTGTTCAATAAAGCTACTTCTAAAGTTTATTTTATCTATTTCAAAACTTCCGTCTTTATTTTTCTTTAATGTAGCAGTATCAATAAATTTAGATATAAAGCTTTGTTTCTCATCTTTATTTTTCATAGTCCATAGTTTTAATAGAACATCTTTATACATTTCATGTTCAGTTAGTTTTTCTCTTTCAATATCTCTTTGAGCCATTAAATGTTGAGGGTTATAACTTTCTTTATCAAAATCAAGTGCATCAATTCTTTTATTTTCTAGTACTGATAACTTTTCTTCGATTAGTTTATAGTCCTCAGAGAAATCTTCCATTTCAAGAATACCATTCATATAAGCCTTTTTCAGTCTAGCTTTCTGTTGTTGTAATTTTTTTATTTCTTCGTCAATTTTTTTACTTTCATCATCTTTCTTTTCAGCAAGTATAGGGTAAAAGTATTTTTTTACATGAAAATCATACTCTACTAAATCTAAAATATAATCAATCAAGCAGTTTTCAATTTCATCTTCGTTATAGTACAATTTGCAAGTATCACAATAGTAATACATATATTTTGATTTCTTTCCACCAGTTCCTTTGCAAGTCATTATTTGACCACAAGTAGGACACACCAGTTTTTGAAAGAATATATAAACTCTATTTCTACAATATGCTCTTTGATTTGTTTCTTTTTGTTTTTGAATTTCTTCCCACATAGCTCTTGTTATAATAGGAGGTACAACATCCATAAATAGCTCTGTTTCTCTATCATTATCATATTTGTATCTTTCATAATCACCCATATATATTTTATTATTTATAATTCGGTTAATAGAAGAATCAATCCAATGCTTTACTTCTGGATATAAAACTTTTTCTTTGTTTAAAATATTGGCAATTGTTTGATAACTTTTTCCCTCTAAATACATTTCAAATATTCTAACAACAATATCTTTGGTACTATTGTCAATTTTCAATGTTTTATCTTTATCTCTATAATAACCTAGCGGACATTTTCCAGGAATATGACCAGCTTTTATAGCACCATTTAATCCAAATCTTGTTCTTTCTGATACTATCTCAATTTCTAATTGTGAAAGAACAGTTAACATTCTAACAAAGAAACGACCATTTGCAGTTGATGTATTTACATCATCTCTATCACAAATCAAATAGCAATGATATTTTTCAAGTGTACTAATTAAAACCTCTAAATCACGAACAGACCTTGTAACTCTGTCTAATTTATAAGCTACAATATAGTTAATTAACCCGTTTTTCATATCTTCTAACATTGTTTGAAATGCTGGTCTGTTCTTCATATCTTTAGCAGAAATTCCTGCGTCCTTATAAACTTTAAATATCT
>CALVJU010000036.1 GCA_944332375.1 uncultured Bacilli bacterium | reverse complement strand
GGTGTACCAGTCGCAACAATACTTCCTCCTTGATCTCCTCCTTCTGGTCCAAGATCAATAATATAGTCAGCAACTTTAATAACATCTAAATTATGTTCAATCACCAAAACCGTATCTCCATTATCGACAATTCGATTTAAAATCACTAATAACTTTTTAATATCATCCGTATGTAATCCTGTGGTAGGTTCATCTAAAATAAATAAACTCTTACCAGTTGGCTTTTTCTGTAATTCTTTCGCAAGTTTCACACGTGCCGCTTCTCCACCAGATAAAGTAGGAGCACTCTGTCCTAATTTGATATATCCAAGTCCAACGTCAATCAACATCTGTAACTTTGTCTTCACCTTTGGAATATTTTCAAAGAACTCCAAAGCTTCTTCTACTCTCATTTCTAATACATCATAAATACTTTTTCCTTTATATTTAATCTCCAAGGTCTCACGGTTATAACGAGTTCCACCACATACTTCACAAGGAACATAAACATCTGGCAAAAAGTGCATTTCAATCTTTTTGACACCATCTCCCCAACAAGCCTCACAACGTCCACCCTTGACATTAAATGAGAATCTTCCCTTGTCATAACCACGCATTTTCGCTTCTTTCGTCTCAGCAAACACTTCACGAATATCATCAAATACACCCGTATAAGTTGCTGGATTAGAACGTGGCGTACGACCAATTGGTGCTTGAGAAATATCTACTACTTTATCGATATTCTCTAACCCTTTCACTGATTTATACTTTCCTGGTTTTTCTTTTGACTTATAAACAGAATTCATTACAACTTTATATAATATTTCATTCACTAAAGTACTCTTTCCACTTCCAGATACACCTGTTACACAAATAAACTTTCCTAGTGGAAACTTCACATTGATATTCTTTAAATTATTTTCCTTTGCTCCCTTAATCTCTAAATACTTTTTATTTCCTTTTCGTCTTGTTTCAGGAACTGGAATACATAATTCTCCTTTTAAATACTTTCCAGTTAAACTATTTGGATTCTTCATCACTTCTTCTGGTGTTCCTTCAGCAACGACTTCTCCACCATGTGTTCCCGCTTTCGGTCCAATATCCACTAAATAATCTGCAGCTAACATCGTATCTGTATCGTGTTCTACAACAATTAAAGTATTTCCTAAATCACGCATTTCTAAAAGAGATTGAATCAGTCTTTGATTATCTCTTTGATGAAGTCCAATACTAGGTTCATCTAACACATATAATACCCCAGTTAATTGCGATCCAATTTGTGTTGCTAGACGAATTCTCTGTGCTTCTCCACCACTCAAAGTTCCTGCACTACGGGAAAGAGTTAAGTACTCTAATCCCACATTAATTAAAAAACTGAGTCTAGAAGAAATCTCTTTCAAAATAAGACGAGAAATTTCTTCTTGTTCTTTTGTTAATTTTAAATTTTGTAAAAATGCATTTAAATCACGAATACTTAAGTTTGTTAATTCATAAATATTTTTACCACCAATCAAAACAGATAACACTCCCTCATTCAAACGTGCCCCATGACACTTTGGACAAGGAAGTTCAGTCATGTATTGTTCAATCCAATCACGGATCCATCCTGACTTAGTCTCTACATAACGTCTTTCTAAATTCGTAATAATTCCTTCAAAATAATCTGTTACTCTTCTTGTATTTCCGTTTTTCGCAACATAGTGAAACTCAATTTTTTCTTTACTACCATAAAGAATAATATCCATTTCTTTTTTACTTAATTCTTTTACTGGAACGTCCATATCAATCCCATAATAACGACAAGTTGTTTCTAAGTTTGTATAATATAAATTCGTTTTATCACTGACATTTAGTGTAGCAATCGCCCCTTGATTCAAAGATAAATCACGATTAGGAATGACCAAATCAACGTCTAACTTATACTTAATTCCTAATCCTTTACATTCTTCACAAGCTCCATAAGGGGCATTAAAAGAAAACATACGTGGTTCTAATTCAGGTAATGAGAAATCACAATCAGGGCAAGCATATTTCTCACTCATAACAATCTCTTCTTTACCAACAACATCAATGACCACTTTTCCATGCGCTAATTTCGCAGAAGTCTCAATAGACTCATATAAACGACTGCGAATTTCATCCTTAATGATCAAACGATCCACAATTACTTCTATATTGTGTTTCTTGTTCTTATCCAGTACAATCTCTTCTTCTAATTCATGTTCTTCTCCATCAATTCTTACTCTTGTATACCCATCTTTTTTTAATTTATCTAATAGATCCTTCTGCGTTCCTTTTTCCCCATGAATAACAGGCGCTAAAATACGAATCTTTGTTCTCTCTTCCAACTCTAAAATCTGATTGGTCATCTCTTCAATACTCTGACTACTAATTGGACGATGATGAACAGGACAATATGGTACCCCAATACGAGCAAATAATAATCTTAAATAATCATAAATTTCAGTAACCGTTCCAACCGTACTACGTGGATTCTTATTCGTCGTCTTCTGATCAATACTAATCGACGGACTAAGTCCTTCAATACTATCCACATCTGGTTTTTCACTACCACCTAAAAACTGTCTCGCATAAGCACTTAAACTTTCTACATATCTTCTTTGTCCTTCCGCATAAATCGTATCAAAGGCAAGACTACTCTTTCCACTTCCAGATACTCCAGTCATCACAATCAATTTATCTTTTGGTAGTTCTATATGAACATTTTTTAAATTATTCTCTCTTGCTCCCTTTACAATAATCTTATCCATAAAATCACCTTTTCCACAACCAATATTATATCAGATTCTTCTTTTATTGAAACAATTTTTTAAGACAAAAAAGGGATACATTACTCACAAGTGTATCCCATTTCTTCAAATCCATTTTTATAAGTATCATACGTTGTCATAGAAGATTCAATTCCAAATGTTTCTCTTTCTTCCTCGCTCATATCTTCTATTTGCTTAGAAGCAGTATAATAAATAATAGAATCTCCATCTCTTTCTAAAGAAGTAATATACCCATCATTTTTATATTCTTCCACAGTATCATTTAAAAGAGACTCATACTCATCCATAATATCCTTAGAAGAACTATCAAACTCTGTAGTAGAAGTTAATGTCAAACTCTTCGCATCATCCCCATCAAATTCCACTGCAATTTCCGTTGTAGCCTTAAAACCAGTATCCATCGTACTACTTGTACATGTCAATGTTTTTGAATTAAAACAACCTGTCGTAGTGATAAGAATACCACCCAACAACAGAACTAAAATATATTTTTTCATTCCCATGCCTCCTCGTATATTCTTAGTATATAATAAGAATGAGAAAAACGCAAACCAAAAAATTAACTGATCAGTTGGAAAAGCCCAATCACTGATAATGCGAAAAATAAAATCAAAGCAACAAACGGAATCAGTATACATAGAACTGGATATAACAAACTCGTTCCACCATTTTGAGCACATAATAATTTTAACTCTCCCATGCTTCTTCCAGGATAACGATATTTGATCTTTTCAATTTCTTGAATACATTCTCTCACATAAAAATGATTAAAACATGCTCCAGTCAAAAGGCTCAACACAATCACTGCAATAAGGCCAAAAACAGGAGTTTTAAAAAAGCTGCCAATCATCCCATTGATTGCCCATATTAAAATTGCCCACAAAATTTTCTTACGATATAACAAATATAACATTCCTAGAAAGGAAGCAGCAAAATTAAACGGTCTTCTAGTAATCTTATCATAATTCTTTCCAATATATGCTTTTAACAATTCATTGTCATTAATAAACTCTTTTCTCTCTGATACTACATAAGTTCCCTGTTGATACATACCAGAATTTCCACTTCCATTCATATTTCCCTGAGCATCATTATTCTGATACTGATATCCTTGCGGAACACCCTGAGTACTTGGATTCATATTGTTTTGATACATATTATTCTGATTCATATTATCTTGATTCATAAACATACCTCTATTCTATCTTTACTATAACACACTCCAAGATAGATTACAATGAGAAACTTTTTTGTTTTTCCTTTATAAAAGATTCCTTCTACTCAGAAACACAAACAACATATTTTGCTTCTTTTCCAAGAAAGAATCTCAATCCAGAAGTACGATTTTCTTATTGAAAAATATATTTTTATTTGATATAATGTACTTGTTACTTGCTCGTGTGGTGAAATTGGTAGACGCGATGGACTCAAAATCCATTGGTAGCGATACCATGCCGGTTCGAGTCCGGCCACGAGCACCATTGGGAAATCTGTTCGAACTATTCGAACTTTAGATATACTTTCAGTCTGAAATATGACTGATTTTTGTTTTATATAAAAGTTCCCGCTGATATTTTGATACTTGTGTCAAAATATCTAGGGGGTTAAAATATTTTGTCATAAACAAATATAATGCTATAATATTATAAGCTTTAGTTACAGGGAGGGCTAAAACATGTCTACATGGTCACGATTATATGAAGATGAAATCAATAAAACTTCATCATTAGATGAATATATTTATAATAAATTAAAAACAAAGAAAAAAGTTGTGAAGTTGATAAATAAATATGCAACAAATCATAAAGTGATGGAGTTTGGATCTGGAACAGGTGTATTGGCTTTGAAAATATCAACATTAAATCATTATGTCATTGCACTAGATTCAGACAAAGATATGATATCATTAAGTAAAAAGTATTTTTTAGATAAATTTAAAAATCCTAAAATTGATTATGTATGTTCTGATATACGAACTTTTACTACTGCTCAAAGATTTGATGTTATTTACAGTATTGGTATACTAGAGCATTATAGTGATTCTGAAATTATAGATTTGATTAATAAACAAACATCAATTAGTAATATTGTTATTTTTGGAATACCAACAAAATATTTTGATGAAGATAAAAAAATGTATGGAAATGAAAGATATCTGTCAATTCGATATTGGAGAAAATTAATAAAGAAATCTGGTTGCAGAATTATAGAAGAATCTTCTTATCATTATTTAAATATATTTCAACGATTAATAAATTATAAAAAATATTTTAAACCAAATCCAGTACATATATTTGTCATAAAAAGTTGTAAATTACTACAATATCCGCACCAGATTGATCATTACTCGAACTAGAAATAGTTCGTTTTTTTATGAGTTTAAATTGTGTGGTCGAAAAGTGTCTGAATACATTGATAATTTTAATTTATAAATATAAATAACATCTGTTTATTAGTAAATTATATGGTAAAATAATATTAAGGTTTTAAGATTTTCAGATGTGGCTGAAGAATTTGGAAAGGAGCCATTATGTTAGAAAAAAATAATATACAAATGATTGAAGAAATTAAAGATATAATTATTAGTAGTAGAAATAAAATTGCTTATGAAGTAAATAATACAATGTTACTAG
>CALVJU010000035.1 GCA_944332375.1 uncultured Bacilli bacterium | reverse complement strand
TAAAAATTATGGAATATGAAACACCTATTATTGAGACAGAAAGACTAATATTAAAAAGAGGAACACTAGAAGACTATCAGAAAGTATATGAATATGATTTTACAAAACTAAGGAATATTAATGGAGAATTTGAGTTAATAAAACAAGATCCAAAAAAAATAGAAGGATATGAACGAGTATATCCTGAATCATATGACTGGATTCTTTATCTTAAATCATCTGGTGAGCCAATTGGAAATGTTGTTGCGGATAGAGAGCAGAAAGATATAAAAGGTATTGAACTTTCTTTTAATACACATCCCAGATTTTGGAGAAAAGGATATATGTTAGAAGCACTAATAGAAATTATTGATTTTTTATTTCATCAGGGGTATGAAAATATCCTGTGTGGTTATGATGAAGGTAATCTAAAATCAAAAAAAATTGGAGAAAAATTAGGATTTTTGCCTTATAAAGTGGAACCGGATGCTTGGGAAAAAAATGGAGTATCAATTACAACATACACATTAATTATGACAAAAGAACGTTATAAAGAAATATATGATTTGAAAAAATACTTATAAAAACTGGCAAATAATAGTATTACATTTAAAGGAACTGTCCATTTCCTATTTTTTTATTCGTGCCAAAAAATATCTTGTATGCAAACATATAGAACAAGTAGTGAGAAATAATAGATAATTCTCGATTATTATAAAATCATATTAGCTCTGCCTTTATGTTAGGGAATAAAAGTGTTGACAAGTGTAATTTTTACACATATAATAAAATTGTAAAGCTAATTGAAGGTGAACTATGAGAGTAGGAAATGAACGATATAAAAATCAAGGAATCCACGTGATTAGTGCTATATTTACAGTAGAAGGGAATCATATTAAAGTCTTGTTAATCAAAAGAAAGAATGAACCTTATAAAGAAAAGTGGGCATTGGTAGGTGGAGCTTTATATAACAATGAACAGTTAGAAGATGGTGTGAGAAGAGAAATATTTGAAAAAACTGGAATTAAGGATGTCGAACTTTATCAGTATGGTGTATTTGATGAGTTAGGAAAAACGGAAGATATTCCGATGAGAATGGTTGCCATTGCTTATTTAGGACTCATCGACGGGAAAAAAACAAAAATTATAAAAGAAAACAGAAATACAGTTGATGTAGCGTGGTTTGATATTGACAAAGTACCTGATCTAGCATTTTCACACAATGAAATCTTAAACAAGGAAATTGAAAAGTTAAGAGAGCTCATATTAGAAAGTAATATTTTGAAAGTATTATTACCAAAAGAGTTCACCATGCCTCAATTACAAAGTATTTATGAAGGAATATTAAATAAAACTTTTGATCGAAGAAATTTTAGAAAGAAAATATTAAGTTTGAATATTATAGATGATACCAATAAAGAAATTAGTTTGAATGGGAATAAGCCATCCAAATTATATCGCTTTAAAGATGTTATCGAAGACAAAAAGATATTTTAGGACGTATTTTATGAAGTACGTTTTTAAAACCAGTTGTATGTGTAAAAAATACACAAGAGAGGAGAATGTTTGTGATATAGTTAGAGTTAAAAATATGAAAATAAGATAGAAAAGAATGAATGGGGAAGATCAAGTACTTCTCTTCAAATGATTCCACATCTTTAGATGTTTGATATTTAGTAAAAAACTTGTATTAAAATCATTTTGATATGAGCTGCCTTGATACATAAATTGAAAATAAGGAGGATTTATTCATATGCAAGAAACAATGGATCATATTTTAAAGAAAATCATAGGGGTAAAAGAACAACAAGAAATTTGTCAACAGAAAAAGGAAGAATTGGAGTTGAAGAAAATTCAAGAATTAAAGAAATTGGAAGAAGAGTTAAGAGAAAAATATAGACCATCGGAGGAATCAATTATTCAAGAGATGAGTCAATTAAATAAAGAAGTCGAAACATATTCACAAAAAATAAAAACGTTTTCCACCTTTCCAAGTAGTATGATTGGTGAAACCTTTGCCGATTTACTTACCATCTATGAAGGAGAACCGTATTGTTTTCAAAAAACAAAATATCGTACAAAGAAAATAGAAACTTGTACTTTTGATCGCGTAGAAGTAGATGTGATAAAAAATATTGCGATGATCATTAAAGAAGAGGATATAGAACCAGAATACCGTTATTCATTCCACAATCCTGCTCTTTTCGCGCACAATGGAGAAATCATCGTTTTGGATGAATGTGAGAAAGAGGATACATTAGGAGATGAGATTTGTTTTTATGAATTCAATTCTTCAACGAACCAACTTTCTTCTTATGTTCGTTTTGGAAGATTCGATTATGTGAAAGAATTTATCGATTTTGTAATCGATTTTAGAATCAAAAATAATCAATTAGATATAGATGTAGAGGAAATGCAAGGACTATTGAAACAGTTTTTCAATCAGAAAAAAGAAGAGATAAAAGCGAATTATCAATTAAGGTTGGCTGAGAAAAAAGAACAAGCTTCACAACAATATGAGGAGGCAAGAAAGCATTTTCAAAAACAATTACATTCCATTTACGGAAATAATTAAAATAATTGTAAAACAGAACCTAACCTTAAACTTTTTTTAAATCTCCTGACCAAAAGTTATATTACGAATACATAAAAACGTTGTAACTTTCTTAAAAATAAAGTATAATATCTTTAGTTATCTTATGAATTTGGATAAACATAGAAAGAATAGGTGTATGATATGAACGAAACAAAAAAATTATTTACTGTTTTGGGCGTTGTTGTTGCAGTCATTGCAGTCATCATTATCGCGGCTGTTGTAGGCGGTCAAAGAGAACAAGAAGTAATTGATGAGATTAAAGAACTCATGAATTCTGAAACAGGAGAGTTGATATATATCGGAAGACCAGGATGTAGTTATTGTCAACAATTCTCTCCGATTTTAGAAGATGCAAGTGATGAATACCAATTTGGATATTACTATTTAAATACAGATGAATTATCTGATACTAATTTACAGACTATTTTAGACATGTTAGAAATTGATGCAGATAGCTTTGGTACTCCAACAATGGCAGTTGTTAGAAATGGAAAACAAGATGGATTACAGATTGGATATACCGATGCGGAAGGTGTATTTGATTTCTTACAGACGAATGGAATTATTGGAGAAGATGTTGAATATGTTGCAGATGATGTTAATTTAAATAAGATTGGTTATGAAGAATACGAAGAGATTATCAATAGTGATGAAAAACAAATTGTGGTTTTCGCACAAACTGGATGTTCTCATTGTGAAGAAGCAAGACCAGTTCTAAATGATATTGCTGAAGAATATGGTATTACTATCAACTATTTAAATATTACTGACTTATCAACTGATGATCAGACAAGTATGACAGAATCACTTGATATTTTAAGTGATGGATTTGGAACTCCGTTGACTATTGTAGTACAGAATAAAGAAGTAATTGATTCTATCGAAGGCTTTGATAGTGAAGAGACTATGGTAGAATTCTTTAAAGAGAATGGTTTTATTGAGGAGTAGTGATCATATGTCAATTGTTGCGCAAAGGGCGAAAGAATTTAAAAAAAGATTTCCTATTACTATTGCATGGAGAATTAAAGCGCATTCAAAAGTAATTGATATGCATTTAAATCCAGGGGAAGAAGTTCAATATATTTTCGTTGCTCAAAAAAACGACTATCTATTTGATATTATTACTTCTTGTGTAGTTGCACTTACCAATAAAAGAATCTTAATTGGACAGAAGAGACTTTTGTTTGGGTACTTCTTTACCGCAATTACACCAGATTTGTTTAATGATTTAAAAGTAAAAAGCGGATTGATTTGGGGAAAGATCTATATTGATACAGTAAAAGAATTTATTCCATTATCACATATTCAAAATGATGCTTTAGATGAAATAGAAACGAATGTTACAGAATATATGATGGAAGAGAAAAAGAAATATGGTTCTCTTTCCAATCGTGCAATTTAAAAAAGAGAAAAAATGAAAAAAATTCTCTTTTTTTTTTATAAAATTTAAGCTATACTATTATTAGAATAAGAGGGATTGTTATGATTTTGAGAAGACCATATGCATTATTAATTAAATATTTTAAAGTCATCCACTTAGTGGTTTGTATTTTGATTGGATATTTAATTTATAGAACAAGTGGAGTACTAGACTTTTTTAATAACTATGCAAGTACAGTAGAAAGTGTTGTAGGACAGACAACAATTCGTTCTTTGTTGAATGGTGTTTCTATTGTCTTACCTCTTTTCATTGTTGTCATATCTCTTGTGATCATCTATTTGATGAGATATAAGAAAAAACCGGTATTATTTTATATTATAACAATTATATCTTATCTTTTTACTACTGGAGTTTTCTATTTTACGAATGGTGTTTTAAATGACATGTATATTCAAGTGGTGGATATTCGTGTTGCTTTATTAGCACGAGATTTGATTACAGCTGTTATGATTATTGAATGGTTGACGTTGATTATATTTGCAATCCGTGCGACTGGATTTGATATCAAAAAGTTTAATTTCGTTCAAGATCTGGAAGATCTTAATATTGATGAGAAAGATAGAGAAGAGTTTGAAATCAATATTGAAATAGATACGGATAAATTAAAACGTGGTTGGAATCGTAGATTGCGTCATGGGAAATATGTTTATAAAGAGAATAAGACATTAATTAATACTATTGTAACGGTTGTTATTGTTATTCTTGTTGGATATGGAGTTTATTATTTTGGATTTCATGATAAACCATATCCGGAAGGATCTGTTTTTTCAAGGAATGGATTTACTATGCAGATTATGGATAGTTATATTACAGATAAGACGGGAAATGGAACTGTTTTAAATGAAGAAAATGTATATGTGTTAATTTCTATGAAAGTAACGAATAATTCTATTACAAATAAAAAATTTGATAGTGCAAGACCAGTTTTGGTGATTGATGGTAAAAATTATTATAGTAGTATTGACCAAGCGGAGAGATTTACTGAGTTTGGAAATGCTTATTATGGGGAAGCTTTAGATTCAGAAGAACATACTTATTTGTTTATTTATGAAGTGCCAAAAGAAGAAACATTAAAAGAGATGCAGTTTCAGTATATTGATACTGGAGTAAGTAATGGAGAACATCAAATTACGAAGATTGCGATAGCGCCAGTTGATTTGACTGGAACTGTAGAAAAGAAAAGAATTTCTTTGGGACAGGAAATGAAGTTTGATGATACACTTTTGAATGGTTCGACGTTATCGATAAAACAAATTGAGATTCAAGATCGTTTTCCAGTCCAATATCAATTCTGTCTTGCTGAAAATGATTGTATTGATTCTACGGAATATTTAACACCATCCATTGATGAATATGAGAAGAGTATTTTAAAAGTAGATGGAACATTAAAATTGGGTGATGAAGCAAAACAAGAATTATCTCTTGCACAGTTATTAGAAAAATATGGGAAACTTGTTTATACGATCAATGGTGAGGAAAAGATAAGTTCTTTGACACTAAAACAAGTGACACCAAGAAAAGCATCTTTAGAGGACACTGGATATGTGGAAGTATTAAAAGAAGTACAGGAAGCGACTGAAATTGATTTGGTGCTTACGATTTATAATACAACTTATAGATATCAATTAAGATAAGGAGGGAGAACATGAGACGAAAATTATTATTTTATGCTTGTATTTTTCTTTTTCTTGTCTTTCCTTCTACAGTAAGGGGTTCTGATGCTTGTGATAATACAAAGGTGGTACGTTATCAGAACATTGCTTCCAATGTGAATGTGTCTACTACTTACCAGGATGTAG
>CALVJU010000034.1 GCA_944332375.1 uncultured Bacilli bacterium | reverse complement strand
TTATTCACAATTATTAATAAATGATAACTACATTAAATCAAATGATATTTCGAAGATTGAAATGCCAGTTGATTTAAACATTGCTTATGCTGAATATCTTAATCAGTCATAAAGTTGAACACAACTTATATTTAAATAATTGTTAAAATAATTGCTTCTAACTAGTGCATTTCTAAAATATATTGATTTATCTTTAAATAATAAGTTATCTACTTTGTATCCTAAACTAATTAAATATTTTTGTATGAATACTGCTATTGTTCTAGTGTTACCTTCTCTAAAGGGATGTACTTGCCATATACTAGATGTAAAATCAGTAATATTTTTAATCACTTCTACAATATTCATATTTTTATAATTCTTCTCTTTTTCTAGACTAATATCATATTCTAATGATTTATTTAATGTTTTAGAGTCTCCATAAGCAACTGAATCATTATTTAATATTTTTTCATGTTTAGAAAAATCAATTTTTCTAAACTCTCCTGCAAATTCATATACATCTTGAAATAAATATTTATGAATATATTTTAGATAATCTACTAATAATTCAAAATCATCTTGTCCTAATAATTCAACAATTCTCATGGATACAAAATCACATTCCATCTCATTACGTTTGATATCTTTTTGGGCTTCTTTTGTTGTGTAATACTCTCTTAAACTTTTTTCTACTTCTTTGATGGTTAATTCCCCAAAAATATTTTTCTTGCTAATCTTTTCCAGATATTTAGACGGCTTTAAATTATCTACTTGTTGCAATCCTATAGCCATATCCCATTGTAACTGTTTTATATAGTTTTTTGGGTAAGTTTTTTCTTGATATGAATTTATACTAGAATCTAATTCTTTTTCACTCATGTTATCACACCTAACAATTCCTTTTTTATTATATCATATAGTTACGTTCGCAAACTATCTTCTTTTCCTGATTCCTAAACGTATCCATTTTTATAATATAAAACGATTTCAAAATGCAACCCTATAATATTCTTAAAACAGAAGACTTAATTTTATTCTTTAGGATAGATTGTCTCTAAAATTACATTTTGAAAGTCTAGTTTTAACTTCCCATATAATTCGTTTGGCTTAAACCAGTGTAAATTAGTGTTTTCTATTGGTTCCATAACTTTATCTTTCATCTTTCCTAAATAAATGTCTGCTATATTATGGCAATTAATGAAACGGCCACGTGAGGATATTTGATAAAATGTTTCAAACTTTTCATAATATTCTAAATCAGAAACTTCGTAACCAATTTCTTCTAAAGTCTCCCTTTTTATCGTTTCATATGAATTCTCATTTTTTTCAATTTTACCACCAGGAAATATATATCCCCAACCAACCATTTCTACAACAGCAATTTCTTCATTATCATTTTTAATGATTGCATAACTTGAATATCTATCTTCATAAGTTATATTGCTATCTGGTTCGTTTACCCTTATCATTATATCAACCTCTTACTATAATTAATTAAACTAATAAAATACATTTTTGTTAACTTATACTTTAAATTATTTTTAGTTCTTCTTGGTACTTCAATCACTTTAAATAAAACCTCGCTATCTAAGTTAGATTTTCTACATATATTGTAAATTCTATATCACTAACAATCAAATAGAGAATGTTTAATATAAGTCATAAATTTGTCATTCTCACACCATCTAGATATATGCCATATCCAGCACACAAAAATAACTTAATTTCATGAATACTTTTTCAAATAATTATTTTCCCATCACATCTTTACTCCCATTTTTCTCAGCATCATTTCAGGTTTTCCCATATTTAATTCTTTAGAGACATTCAAACCTAAACGATCAATAAATGTTTGAATCTTCTTTTTTACCTCTACTACATCAACATCTTCATTTGTACAATACTCTACCTCTATGAAATAACCTAAATCTTTCACAGTTTCAAATACAATTTCATAATCTTTATATTTATATGTTCTTTTACTATTATGGATGGTCAATAATTCTTTAAATCCAAGTTTCTTTATAATCTCATCTAACATATAAACATCTTCAAATTTTGTTTCATATTCATCAGAATATAGCCATTTTCCAGACTCATCAAATTGATCTACTTTATAAGTAATTGTGTTAACATCGTTTTTTGTTCTAATTCTAAAACACTCATCAATTTGTAATTTATCATTTGGTTTCAAATTATCTCTCAATGGATCATAATAATAGGTATCAATTGTTTCATTCACTCCAATAAACTCAAACTTTTCAAATGCTTTTATTATTTCTTGTGGTGTTGAATAAACTTCCACCAATATTTCAATTTCCTTCATTTTCTTTCTCCAATCCTTTTAATATTGTCTTGAGTTGTTTCTTAGTATGAATTGTTATTCCCATATGCATACTCCACTCTAATTGTGTAGAATTAGCAAAGTCCTCCTTTGCTTTTTCTCCAAATAAAGTGTGTAATACAAAGTCTCTCTGTTTAAAATCGTCAAACCGAATGCTCGTTTTGATATCATTTATATACCATTTCAAATTACAGTTTCTTACTCCATTTATTCTTCTGATCGAATTATCGCAAACATAATTCTTCCACATCAAACTTAATTCATCATCCCATTTTTCATTCCACCCAATTGTAATAAAAATACCGTCATCCGTAAGATTTTGATAAACATTTTTTAGTTCTCGAATACAGTTTTCGTGGTCAAATAAACTACTTGGGAAGCCAAATGAACTAATTATAAAATTTGACTTTTCCTCTTTTAATTGAAATTCAGCTATTTTTGATTTTAAAACTTTTACTTCATTTCCATATTTCTTTATTAAATACTGAATCATATTGGGATTGACTTCGACAAGATAAACATCTCCATTATAATTCATTTCTTTTATTAATTGATCATAAATCTTCCCTGTACCACTTCCTAAATCAACAGGATTTTTTATTTTCAAATCATTTTTCTTTATATAGTCCAATACATATCCTATACATCTTTCCCCTTTATCTTCTGAAAAAGAAAATAAATTATATATTTCTGGAAAATCATACCATTTACCAGATTTAATTAATGATAATTTATTTTCTTGCTCTTGCATTGAATAACTCATTAAATTTCACCTAACTACATTTTATCACAGGAACTTTCTTTATTGAAACGTCATTACATACTTTTTTGTACTTTTTGCAAATTCATTTAACTTTTGAACAACAATATTGGCATAAACAAAAAGCCATAACTTGCAATGGCTCTAGTTATCTCACTTTTTATTTATTTTTAATGACTGTTTGATTAATGGTAATACGTTGTCAATATCTTCGTCAGTGTATATTTCTACACGATAATCTCCATTTCCCCAGTGTCCTTTCTCAGTTACATCTTCAGTTATTTCTAAGGGATCATTCAAATTTCCCATCTTTACATTTAACATTACTTTCATTTTGTTTTTAAATATTTCTACATCACATATGTTTGTTTTTCCTTTAAAAGCTATATATAATTTTTTCACATCCAAGTCAATATCATCTAATTCCAATATTTTGTTCCTTAAAACATGATACAATTCTTTTATTGTTTCCGAAGCTTTATTGAGATGATCTTCCTCAGTATACACTTTTATCTCATCTTTTACTTTTTGCTGTTGAAACATAAAGTTCATTTCTTCAACTTTTATATCACTTATCTTTTTTATAAATTCAATATCTACAATTCCTTCTTCATATCTAGTAATCTTTATCAAATCTACCGGAATATTTTTAAAATCAGTAGCATTTAATTGATAAGTTGTATACACTGGTGATACAAATATAATTCTTGATTGGCTCCAATCAATGTCACTAATCTTAAGGTTTTTATTTGCTTTCTCGTTATATTTTAAAACAAAATCTGCTTTTCTTTCTAATAATAGTTTTAAATATGTATATCCTTGATCTACTAAACTCTGATTCCTAACATTTTTATACTCAATAATTCTGAATGATTTTGTTTCATCATCAAAAGCTAATGTATCGATTCTAAAATTACCAACTGTTACTTCTGTATCAATAAATGTATAGTTCAATATCATCTTCAAATTCATTTCAAAATAAGTTTGCAATTCTTTTTCATTTTTGAAGTCATTTTGTTTTAATTTTCTATTTTTTTGTAATATCATATATCACCACTACCTTCATCACATTCATTATAACATGCGCCATAAATATTTCAAATTTTTGCAACAAATTATGAACTCATTACGATTTCTTCTTTTTCTATTTAAATAAATCAGTCACTATGCTACAATAAACAATATCAGGTGATTTTATGTTGAAAGATTTATGTTTTGAAATAATACAAACTTGTCCTAATCATTGTTTATTTTGTTCTTCCATATCTAGTATGGATAAACACCAAGTCATTGATTATGATCTATTTAAGAAAACAATAGATTATTTTATGAGTATTGGTGGTATTGAAGAAATATCTATTTCCGGTGGGGAACCTTTTTTACATCCGCAACTATTTGATATGATTCGTTATTGTAAAATGAATCACATTAGAACAGTATTGTTCACTAGCGGAATAAAAATAAGAAATAAGCTAACAGATAGTGACAAAGAACAATTAGAATTTAATTTAAGAAAACAATATTCTTCTTATCTTTCAGAAGGAATGCCAAAAGATGAACATGATAATCTCATCAAAAAATTAATGAATATTTATTTAAGATATGACTCCATGACCTTTGATTCACTTTCAACGTATGACTGTCATTTATTAAAAGATTTGGGTTTAGATAAAATTGTTTTTGACTTTCAAGCATGGAATCAGGATATATATAATCAAATCATGGGCTCTAAAGATTCTTTTCAGTTTGTCACTCTTTCTATGATAAAAGCGAAAAATGCAGGAATTATTACGGATGCACATTTCATTCCAACTAAAATAAATTATAAAGAATTACCAGATATTATCGAAATGTTAAATGTGGCAAATTTTGATCAATTAAGTATATTAAACTTTGTTCCTCAGGGCCGTGGTAAAGAAAACGAAAGAATCCTTTCTTTGAATGAAGAAGAATTTCAAGAGTTTATGCAAATCTATGAGAAATGTAAAAAACAATTTGATGGTAATTTAAGGGTTGGTATTCCACTACAGGGTGTTGATAGCCATAAGTGTACTGCGGGATATGATAAATTAGTAATAAAATATGATGGAACAGTTTTACCGTGCCCCGCTTTTAAAGAATATGATGTAGAAAAGCTTAATGCTTTGGGAATAAAAACACCTAATATCTATGACAACCTAGAAGATATTAAAATCTACCCTGGCACTAGAAAAGAACCATTGTGTAAGCAACTTTATAAATTTCATAGATCAATACAATAAAAAGTTCTTATCTTATAATATTTTCGGAAAAGTTTTCTCGATAATAACCATATTATCATGCTTCCTTATATCGGGTGTGAATATATATATTGTAATATTTCTATAGCTTTTAAAAAACTTTATTTTATAACATTTTGATTTTTTTGTACCTAATTTGTACCTAAATTTTTCTTTTCTATTGTAATCACAATTTTATGTTTATAAACTAAATCAAACAATACTTGTATACCATAATTCACTTCGTCTGCTTCATATTTTTGTATACTAATCGTACTTTTCCCTATTTCTTTTGCAAATTCTTTTTGTGTCTGATCGTTCCACTCTCTTATCATTCTAATGATATCTCCTCTTGTATATGTTTTGTCTTTAATTACTACTTTCATTTGTCTACTCCTTTATTACAGTATAACAAACTTTTTTAGACATAATAAAAATTCAACCTGTACTAGCGTTGAATCATTAATAATTCTTTTAAGTCAACCATATCATTAACATGTTCTTTAAATATTTGCTTTGTATTTTGTGTTTTTGTAGGAATTGCCAGATGATAAATATCAATAAAACAAACCTTATATTTTTTCTTCTCTTGCTTTACATAAAATTGCAATTCCTGATTATCCAAATTTTTTAATTTATATAATCTAGGTAAATTTTCAATCCGTTTATTAATTGTTTTAGAATAAATTATTATCTAAATTGACAAATTTCATCTCATATTCTTCGTCTAGATTAACTTTCTGTTCTTTCAATCTTATGCATTCTCTTTTTACGAACTTAAAACGTTGTGATTTAACATTATTAAAATAATTTGTAAATTCTAAAAAATCAATTGAAACAGAGTGAAAACATTCAGAAAAATCAAACTCATCGCTAAACCCTAATATTTTCCTGTCTTTTATATAATTAGTTTTATCAATTTTTATATTTTTAAAGCGATTTTTTTACAAAAAGCTTAGTAAACACAAGGCCTACTAAGCTTTTCTATAATGAAACGCGCCACCAATTTACTAGGTGGTTTGTTTATACCCACATCTGGGGCGGTATATCGGATTCGAACCGATGCATAACTGAGTCACAGTCAGCCGTGTTAACCACTTCACCAATACCGCCATGTCATTTGACATGTACTATTTTATCAG
>CALVJU010000033.1 GCA_944332375.1 uncultured Bacilli bacterium | reverse complement strand
CTTCACGTTGGAGATACTCTTATTTTTTTGAAAAGACCACACGATGATGAGAAGATAACAAAGACAGTAAAAGCACTGGAGTACTTTCCGAATTTTGAAACGTTAGCGCGTCACTATGAGATGAAACGAATTTATTTAGAAGGATGTCCCATAGAACAGTATTTGAAAGAGATGGAACGTTTTTATACAAAAGAAGATCAAGAAAAATATGGAGTTGTCGCAATTCTTTTTGCGTAGCTTTTTTCCTTTTGAATAGTTTGAAAAAGAAGGGTTTTCCTTCTTTTTCTATGAATGAATCGTCCAAAACAAGTATTGACAATTTTTTTAAGTTGGGTTATGATTAAAATAGGTGAGGGTATCAAGTAGGAGACATCTATTATTGTTGTTCTTTGAAAGGGTACACCACTTTTTTCGTCACTTGACGAGAAAAGAATAAAAAAGTAGGAGGAGAGAAAGAATGAAGAAACTATTTGCTGTATTAATGGTTAGTTTATTGCTGGGTGTTCCTAGTATTGGACAAGCAAAAGAAATCAGTGATTATGTTGTAGAATCTAATGGAACATATGATTTCAAAGTGAATTTATTTGATTATTGGTTACAAGAGGGAGAAGATGTGATTGATCCAGAATCACGTGAAAATTTTGGGATCAATATTGATCATTTGTTACTATTTCACAGTACAACAGACCAAGATCGAAATGGACAAAATGGTGTAGTGTTAGACTTTGGACGTTGGAATGCATGGGATAGGAGCAATCCATGGGTACCAGTAACTGGAATTGTTGCGCCAACTTTAAATGAGAATGGTTATCCAGTATTAAATATTTCTGAAGAAGATATTCAAGCAACGGAATGGATTTCTGATCGTACCAATGAATCATTAGAATATTTATTTAATCCAGATATGGATGTGGAATATAGAACTGCTTATCAAGACGTAAAAGGGTTATTCTTACATTCTGCTAGTACAGGAGACTATTATAGTTCTGCTAAGAATTTTGCTGAATATAATGAAGCAACAAATCAATTTCAATTATATAGTAGTCCTGCAGTCAATGGAGTACGTGTACAAGGTCAATTTTTCCCTTTAAACAAAGCGACAGACTTATTTGAAGTTGTCGATGATGAATTAGTAAATAAGCCAGTAGATTCTACAAGTCCTATTTTAAATCATTATTTAGGTATGACGATTGAGACTGATTTTGCGCAAATGAAAAATGGAAAAACAACGAATGAAGAAACGAATGAAGAACAAGATATGACATTCCGCTTTACAGGGGATGATGATATTTGGATTTTTATCGATGGTGTTTTAGTTTCTGATATGGGAGGAATTCATAATGAATTAACAACAGAAATTAATTTCGCGACCGGTGAAGTCGTTGTAAAACCTGGTGTTGAAAGTGCGGTAACAGAAGAAAATACAAATCGCTATTATTTAGGTGATATCTATGAGGCTGCCTTAGGAGAAGATAGCGAATATGTTACAAATAATCTTGTAAAAGAAGTCAATGAAAATCAAGAAACAACAAGATATACTTATCAAGATGGAACAAAACATACAATGAAAATCTTCTTCTTGGAAAGAGGAAATACAGATTCTAACTTTGAAGTAGAATTTTGGCCAAATATGACGGATGAGATAGAAGACATCGAAGAACCTACTGATCCAGAAGATCCAGAGACTCCTGTAGAGCCAACGGATCCAGAAACACCAACAGATCCTGATGACACTCCATCAACAGAGGAACCAACAACTCCAGAAGATACTACAGATATAGTAGATGCACAAAATCCAGGAACAAGTGATTCAATCTTACTAATTCTTGGTGTTTGTGTGGTATCAGGTTTGATTATGGGTGGAACATTTATCTATCAACGTAAAATAAAAAAACAGAATTAATTGAATAAAGCTTCGTTTCCAAAAGAACGAAGTTTTTCTTTTCTGACAATCTCTTACAATCCGTGATATAATAAATACAGATCAGAATTGTTCTATTGTATTTTGATAAAACATTTCTTAAAATTCTTATTTTCGTACGATATAAAGATAGAAAAGAGGTTTGCTATGAAGTTAGTAACCATACCGGATTATGAAAATTATCGTATTGATGCGATGTTTGATTGTTATAAATGGGATCCCCAGTTTTTAGACAGCAATACCATTTCCAAACATGCTTTAGTACTTACAAAACAAGAAGCGCGATCTCTTGCCCGTTTGACAGAGTTATTAGACCAAGAGACAAGAGATGCAGAGTTGTTTTTGAATACTCATTTATCTCTTGCGAAAAAGTTAAGACTTCCTAAGAAATTACTTCCTGAGTTAAAGAGGATGAAAAACTATGATCCAAAGCGTCATATTCGTCTAACAAGATATGACTTTCACCCTACCAAGGAAGGAGAGTGGGCCATTAGTGAGGTGAATAGTGATGTTCCTGGGGGATTTGCAGAAGCTTCTTTACTTCCTAAACTGGCACTACAGTATTTAAAAAGTAACAAGGTGGAAAGTATTGATTTTGGATCTCACTTAGTAAAAGCACTTTCTAAGAAGATCAAAAAAAAAGGAACAGTCTTCTTTGTTCACTGTACTTCGTATAGTGATGATAGACAAGTGATGCAGTATTTAGGGGATCAAATGGAACAACATGGGTATCATGCTTTATATGGAGCAATTGATCACCTTCGTTTTCAAAATCAAGAAGCGATCAGTATTTTAGATGGACACCAGGGAAAAGTAGATGGGATTGTCCGTTTTACGCCATTAGAATGGGTCAAAGACATCAAACCGAAAACTTGGTCCGGTTATTTTGATACCACAACCCCTTCTTGTAATCACCCAATTGCTATTTTTGCCCAAACCAAACGCTTCCCATTTGTCTGGGAACAGTTAGAATCTTATGGACTCTCTTTTTCTACATGGAGAAAATTATTACCAAATACCATCGAAGTAACAAAAAAAGTACCTCCAGGTTATTTATATAAACCAGCTTGGGGTCGTGTTGGCGAGAAGATTTCCATTCAAGAGGCTTGTGAAGAAGGAGAATATCAAAAGATATTAAAAGAAGTCAAAAGACATCCCAAAAGATATATTTTACAAAAACAGTTTTCTAGTCAGTTATTAGAAAGTCCAGAAGGAGAATGGTTTCATGTTTGTATTGGCTCTTATGCAGTGGATGGGAAACATGCCGGATTTTATGCGAGAATGAGTAGAAAACTACGTATTGATTCTGATGCGGAAGATATTCCTGTGTTGATAGAAAGGACTTGAAAACATGACAGGAAAAGAACTTTATCAAATCTGGGCTCCTACGAACAAAAGATGGGTCGAGTGGGTTCGTCCAGTTCCTTTTATTCACATGGACCAACCCAGTTCTTTTTATGAAGTGATCGACGAGGATCTCCCTGAAATTTATTATTTAAAGGAAGTAACAAAAGATACAGCGATCTTTGTCGATTTCGATGGAGCCCGTAGTATTGAGGAAGGTATTGCGCTTGCTAAACGCGGTTTTCGTCCCATTCCCATTTTCAATGGTACCAATCCCAATTTTGAAACCAAAGCAACAACCAATAATGCTTCCATTGAACCGTTACTCAGATGGGGTGGAGAACTTCTTACTCAAATTCCATTAGAAGAGGATGCACCTCCTGCTTTCTTACTGGATGAAAATCGTCTCCATCGCTATAAATCAACACCATCCATCTTTGATAATAGCTGGGATATTTATCCACAGGATATTCCGTCTCCTGATTATTTTCTCCAACATGGAATTACGAAACTAATTGTATGTGGAAATCAATTTCACCACGATCTAGAAAAAGTATTATATCGCTATCAGAAGAAGTTACAGATTTTATTTACAAATGGTTATGAACCTCCTAAAGAAGTACGGATCAAAAAGAGAAAAGAAGAATGAGGTAGAAAGCTATGATTTCATTTAAAAAAACAATTGTTCAATTTGGATTTGGAGCAGTTGGAAAAAGTTTTTTTGAGAAAGTAAAGAAAGAAATCTCTTTCCAAGAAAATCAGTATTTTGTCATTACACGAGATCCCAGTGAATTTGAACCCTATATGAATTTAGGAGGAATCTCTACCAACTTCTATGTTTATGATGTCCAAAAAGAAAACTATCAAGAAATCTTTCAGAAATTTTTAAAAGAGGGGGATTTACTCATCGACTTTGCTGACACCATTGGGACGAGAGATCTTTGTATTTGGTGTATCGAACATAAAGTCATGTATTTGAATACCGGAGAAGCTGATTGGCCTGAAAATTGGTATAGTATCTTTAATGAAAATCTTCGAAAAAGAGAACTATGTCAACTATACCCAGAAATCTCTTATCCCATTGTTTTACAACATGGTAATAATCCGGGATTAGTATCTCATTTTGTCAAAGCAGCTCTCGCTTACATTGTCAAAACACAAAAAAAGAAAGATAGACAATGTCGAAGATTGTGGAAAGAAAAGAAATGGAATGAATTAGCGCGTCTTTTAAAAGTACGGATGATTCATGTCAATGATATTGATTTACAACAATTGAAAACACCTTGTTCTCCTGATCAATTGGTATGTACTTGGTGTCCTGATACGTTCTTTTTTGAGTTATTGAGTGAAGCTTGTGAAAATCTTGGTACACAAGAACAGATCAACAAATTAGATCCGTATCGTTATTATGACTCTGAACGGGGCTTTTTAGAATATGAGAAACTTGCCTGTGATCGAAGATGTAAGACCTATTATCCAAATGGAGTATTTCAAGGGTATTTAGTTCCTCATGAGGAGACAATTACGATTGCTCAAGCATTAGAAGTCGTAGAAGAAAATCGTGTTTGTTACCGGCCGACAGTGATGTTTCTCTATGAACCACCGATCAGTGCCAAAACGTATTTAGAACAGTCCAAAGTCAATACCTATCCCCATCCAACACCTGAAAAACCACAAGATGATAACAACGAAATCATTCGTGGACATCGTTATCCGAAAGAAATGAAAATCGCATATCAAGAGGATTTAGATGGAAATACAGAGTATGTTGGAGTCCTTGTCATGGGAGAAGAATTTGATCCAGTATGGGTCGGAAATCGTGTAGAACCAAAGTTTCTCTATCGGAAGAAGAAAGATGCATTTTTTCAAACACCAACCATTACCCCAGTTGCGATGTCAAGTCTAGCAGCGGTTTGTTGGATGTTAAAACATCAAAATGAGGGAGGAATCTATTTTCCAGATGATCTACCAGATAGTGCTTCTATTTTAAAACTTGCTGAAAAATATATCTCAAAAACAATTTATTGTACTTTTCCCAAAGAAGAACTAGAAAAAGAACTCGATATCTCTTTTTCTCAGTTAGAATCTTGGTGTTTTTACACAAAATGAAAAGAATCATCCAATGGAATGACTCTTTTTTTGGATTAGTGACCTCCGCCACCACCTCCGCCTCCGCGGCCTCCACCACCGTAGAAAGAACCACTACGATAGGAATGACTTCTAGAAACAGAAGATGCACGATAGACACTGTGACTGAATGTACGACCGCTTGTTCTAAATGTTCCACGATAAATATATTGATTACTGAGAACAGGACTTGCTGCAACATCAGGACAGTTGATTTTCAGTGCTTTGATCACTTTATCAGAAATACCAAATGCTGTCGCATAGACTAAGTATTTTTCCCATAATGGAAGTTCAATCACTGTTTTTTCTTTCATTCTTGTCATGTCATTTAAGAAGTGATATAATCCTTTCCATTTCTCGTATTCATCAATACCAAACTGGGTAAATAAAATATAATGTTTACTACAGTGTTTTAAATAAATCGCACAGAGAATCATGGAAATACCGAGGATGAATAGTGAACCATAAGCAAGATCAAGACGTGTAAAATGAAGAAGATAGTTACCAAGTGTCATGATCAAAATGGAAAGAATGATCCACATCTTCGCAGTAGAGTTTGCGTGATTTTTTAGTCTGTCAAACAGAACTTTTTGAAAATAACCTTTTGAAATTCCAATATCCACAGTTGATTTCGATATAGAAGAAACAAAGGAATTGGTATGATCATAGTCACTGGCAACTTGTTGTTCAAATTGGGACATAGATATTGGTTTGCCAAAGGAATGACGCATAATTAAGTTAAAGTAGTGTTCTTCATTGGTAGTAAGCAGTTCTAACTTTTTTCCATAAATATTATAACGTTCTACTGGTGGCGTAACAGAAACGGTTGTTTGATTTGAAATTCCTGTTTTCTCTTCGATTGATTTTGATTCCACTGCAATGGTTGGTGTTGGACTAGTATTGATTGTCTTACCAGCAAGAGGATTATAAAGCACATTTAACTGCATATTATTTGTTTTCCAATCTTTGTTTGGATCAATTCTCTGTAGTTCAATATATCCTTTTCGAATTAAACTGAGTAAGAGCGCAGAATATCCATCTCCATCTTTTGGTTTTCTCTTTTTATTTAGGAACACAAGACGGGCTGCGAAAACAGGATCTAAGTCACTAGGAATTTCTCTAAAATAATCTATTTTAGTTGTTGGTTGATAGAATTGATGTCTTTTTTTAATCTTTCGATCACGGCGAATGGTGTAGTATAGAAGGAGGAAAGAAGCTAAGATAGAAAGACATAAAACAATTTTTTGATTATTTTTCGCATTGATATATTCTTGATCATATTGATCCAGTGCTGCTTTAGCTTCCTCTAAATAATCACTATCAGAATAGTAATTATCTGGTGCATTTTCTGTAAAAATATGACGATCTTCATTGAAAGATAAAAGGGTAAATTCTAAATACTGATTATAAGGGTGGAATTTTAAATCGTCTTCATCGAGATCAAAAGAGAAGGTGTGGAATCCAGGATAGAGGGTATCAGATTCTTTTACTTCAAATGTATTGGAATTGGTTCCAAATGTATGAAAGAGATAATTTCCTTTCTTTGGCATATCTTCATTTGGAAAGATAATTTCTCCGTGGAAAGATTCTAGGTACTTAATAGAATCTTCTGAATACATGGAGAGATAGAGTTCTGAAGTATCATTATATTTTAATGCTGCATTATGTATGATATAGATCAATTGAAATGTAACCTCATCGCGATAGAGACCATTGACATAGAAAAAGACACATTCATATCGATTGAGATATTCATTATATGGTCCAGGACTATGATACCATTTATATGGACCATAAGTAGAACTTGTATAGTCACTATCATCCCAATAGAGTTTAGGACTTTCTTCATAAACACGATCAGGACCATGATCATTGACTTGACTAACATGAAGAACATCGTAATCTACTTTTAAACCATCTACCGTATCTTCAGGAAGATCTCTCCATAACTCCCAGAAGAGATTGTTTTTTGATGCGGCATGGATATCAAATGTGATTCGTTCTTCTACTAATACATTTCCCCCTTGTCCTGGTTGATCTAAAACAATGGCACGATAATTGAGATCAGTAATTCGTGCATAGTCATTAAAACCAGTACTTTCTTCTAAATCAATATTGGATAAAATTGTAGAGAGAAAAGGTAATCCAAACATAAGGAAAAAGAACATGAAAAAACAAAACTTTTGCCATCTAGACATAAATACTCCACCACTTTCTTATTTTTATTATAGCGAATATTTTTTCATTTGAACAGGGCAAATTCTTTCTTTGTAAAAGAATTGAAGGAATGGATTGGTATATTGTAAAGAGGAGCAAATACACGGCGGGATGGTTTAGAGGGGAAGAAGTAGGAGTCTTTTGAAATAGAAAAGAGTGCAAAAATGGAATGATCGTGGTACAATAGTAGTATCACATGAAATGAGTGTTGTAGAAAGAGAAGCGAAGTTATGAAATTAATTAGTCAAACAAAAAATTTAAAACTTATTTTAATCACACCTAATGGAGAAGTAATCGTTCATTATGATAAAGATTTTTGTGATGAATCTGGAAAACCATATGATCTGCATTATCAAGTTCTTTATGAGACAATCAAGAAAGATCTTAAGAGTTATAAAAAGTTGGTGAAAAAAGCTGAAAAATTACAAGGACAGAATATGGATCTGATTCATCTTATGTTAGATTTTGATTTTTGTTTATTTTATGATACAACGAATTATCAGAATTATAGACCTTATAAAGATCATAGTGGATTACTTATGTTGCCAAAAGAACCAAGTCGTCTTTTAGACCAGCAACAAGTCTCCCTCTTAAAATTGGTGAAAGAAATGAAAATGAATTTAGATCATATGAGATATGACGAAAGCAATCATCTTGATTGTATTACATACCAACTATTAGAAGTTACTTACCGTAACAAAAAGAAGAAATTCATTTCAATTGGAAATATGAATGATCTTGCAAGCACTTTATTAGGAGAAGAGGTAATGGAAATGGAGGAAGTACGTCAAGATCCTACACCACATAGAAGATAAGTAGAAACAGATAAATGTCTGTTTTTTTTTACATATAAATTTATTGATTGAAAAGATAGAACCTTAATTTTTTATTTGTTTTATTAGATACTTTTGTACTTGTTTTTAGTATGTTATAATGAAAGTAGATGAGGAGTGGAACAAAGTGAATACAATAGAAAAGACACTAGAATATCACGAACTACTTATGGTATATCACGATACTTCAAAATATCAAGAAGATACCTTGCCAAATGGATTTCATTATGAGTTTTATAAACAAGGTGACGAAGAAGAATGGGCAATGATTCATATAAAATCAGGAGAGTTTATGAGTATGGAAGAGGGCTTAAAAACATTTCATGATTTTTATGATTCCTTTATCGAAGAATTGCCAAAAAGATTATTTTTCGTTGTGAACCAAGAAGGGAAAAAAGTAGCAACTGCAACGATCTCTCTTTTAACACAACCAGAATATGGATATTCCGCTGTCGCGGATTGGTTTGCGATAAAAAAAGAATATCAAGGGATGAAATTGTCGAAACCAATGATCAATCATTTTATCAAATTAGCACACGAACTTGGTCATAAAAAATTGTTATTACATACGCAAACACATACTTGGCTTGCTGCAAAATTGTATTTAGATTTTGGGTTTGAACCGTTTCATGTCGAGGATGATATCAAGGGATGGCAAATCTTGAAAACAATTACCAATCATCCAAGATTAGCAAATATAGAAGCAATTGATGAGAAAGATATGTATTTTGATGTCGCACTAAAAACGAAAGAAATTCTTGATCAGAAGTTTGGTGAAGATTATGAATATGTAATTTGGCATAAAAATGGCAGGCATGATGTGGAAGTAAATCAGAAAGGTGTTTTATATAAATTTCAATATGCTGATGATGGTGATCAATTCACACTAGAAGAAGTGAAACAAAAACAGAATCAAAAAAGATAAATTTTGTAACAGACTGTTAGAAAAATGGATATCCCTTGCATTGTTTCCTGTAATAAAAAGCTTTTACATTATAAACTAGTAGTGTGAAAGGAGCAAATTTTATGAATCAAGAAAAGATCGGTAAATTTATTGCTGAATGTAGAAAAAAGAAAAATATGACACAACAGGAATTAGCAGAAAAGTTGGGGGTATCAGACCGAACTGTCGGAAACTGGGAGAATGGTAGAAACATGCCTGATTTATCTTTATTTAAACCATTATGTAAAGAATTAGAGATTACCTTGAATGAATTATTAAGTGGTGAGAACTTAACAAAAGAAAATTATCAAGAAAAATCAGAAGAAAATATATTAGATACAATCGATTATTCTAATAAAAAAATTGTAAAGTATTCCAAATTGATCTATTTATTACTTATTATATTTGGATTATTTATTGTGATCACAGCGATTACAATTTTTCCGAGTGAAAGTAGTTGGGGATCTATTTATTCAGCATTAGGAGTTACTATTTTTACAATTGGAATTAGTTTGAATTTTAAACATTTAGGTTTATTAAAACAATCTATTATTTTAGTTGTCACTGTTTTGATGACATTATCCGTGTTATTGTTTACGGATTATATGAATGTGAAAAGGAATCATGTTGCCCCTAGATTTAGATTGGTAACTGCAACAACTGGAGATGTAATTTATTATGATACTTTGTTTTATGATGTATATAGATGTCATTTTGATGAAGAAGATGAATATTGGGTGATTGAGAAAAATGGTAATCCAAGTATTGAAGAATTAATCGATTATTGTAAATAATATGCTTAAAGGAGGTGATCGTGGTGAAAAAATATATGCAAGCGATCGGTATATGGCTTTTTATCATACCACTAGCAATCTTAAATGGAGGATTCAGAGAAAGTGTACTTGTGAAATTAGGGGATATTGCTTTACCACTGAGTGGGATTATTTTAAGTGCATGTATTTTTATTGTCGCATATGTATTCATCCCTAAAATTAAAAACTGTAGAACTACGGATTATGTTATATTTGGTTTGATATGGTTTGTTTTAACAAATCTATTTGATTTAACAATGTATATCAGTGAAGGTGGTGGGATGAAAGATCTTATCCATTCATACAATTTCTTAAATGGAAATTTATGGATTTTAGTTGTAGTAACTACACTTGTGTCTCCCGTTATTGTAGCGAAAATAAAAAGGAGGGAAGCATAGAAAATGTATAAAACAGTTGTAATTGAATATTCGCCAAAAGCGGATGATATGGCAAAGAAAATAGAAGATATGGCAAACAAAATGTTACAAGAAGGTTATGAACTCGTTACTATGTCAATTACAGGAACTGCTAAAGCAATTTTAGTATTTAGAATGCAATAGCGTATGAAAGAGGAAAATATGCAATGGTAGTGATTAGACGAAAATTCAACTCGTAAGAAATTTTTACTAGTTCAAAAAGAAGAAAATAGGGATTAAGTATTGGATGATAAAATGTTTTGAGATATGGAGGAGATAATATGGTCATTGTAGAAATTGGAATAAAGCTAGATCAAGGTTTTAAATATTATGATAATTTATTGAAAAGTCATGGATTAACCAATGATTTTAAAGTCATAACACATGATATTTATTATACGAATAAAAGTCTAGATGGATTATCAGAATCAGAAATGAAAAATGCTTGTATAAGATTAAGATCTCACAATCACACAAATTACAAAGTACAAAATAATCTGATTAATGGCTTGGATGTAGAAGAAGTTTCTAATCATGAGTTCAATGATTTTGAGAATAGATTAGCAACATTTGGATATAAGAAAATATTTGATACTACCAAAAAAGATTATCACTATTATAAGGATGGGATGAGTAGTAAAATTCAACTCCAACAAATTGAAGGTGTAGGCACATTGGTGTATTACGATAATAAAGATTATTATAAGTTCGATTTAGAAACTCAGAGAAAAATGTTGATAGATGACCTAAATTCATATGGTTTTCATATTGACTATGATAGCTTAGGGTTAGATAAATTAAGAACTCTTTATTATGGAAGAGAAATGTTTAGTAAAAATCAAAAAGGTTAGTATTTGTTAATGTTTTTAATATTTGAAAGGCAAGTACATGATAAAGGAATTTAAGTTTGATTTGAAGATGGAGATTTATGACTATCTCAAAAGTGAATGACTGTACTAAAGACAATGTCTCATTACATTTAAAGAATATATATAATGATTGTGAAGTTAATAAAAAATCAACTACCGAGGAATTCTCGACAGTTGAAAAAGAAGGAGAAAGGCCAATAGTAACTTGAAGGGAAAAAATGAATTTTGATGAGAGTCTTTTATTGTGAAATTATTAAGTTAATATGAAAATAATTTACAATTATATATTGCTAATAATTCATTAACATCTTTAATATCGTATATTTTTTCTACAAAGCAAAATCTTATAATTAAGTCATATATATTATTTTTAGGTAGAGAATAAGAAGCACTATTTAGTAATTCTTCTATTTCGTCTTCATTTAGTTTTAAAGATAATCCTAATAATATAATTGTATCTTTACTTGGATGATATTGGTTATTACTTCTTATTTTGGAAAATAATCTTCTATCAATATGAACTTTATTATATACGTCGCTATCTTTTAAATTTTTTTCATCTATATATTTAAATAATAGCTCCTGAAAACTGGTGTCTGTTATACTTTTATTAATAAAATTTTCTATTTTTGAGGTTTGATATTCATTAGTGTAATATGCTTTTTTATTATTGATGTCATTTGTTATTATATTTGCTTTTTTGCTTCTTACTATGTTATTTGTTAAATAATTTTTAGTAATATATTCTTGTAATTTTTCTTTCATAAAATGTCCCTTTCTGTGCGACCAAATTTATAATCAGATATACTATAATTATAACAGAAAGAAGGAGATTATATGAGAGAAAAGGCAAATATTTTTAAAGAAAAAGTGGAAAAATTACAGGAAAATAGTATTCTGAGTATATCGAACTGGTGGGGACTAAAAAATCCTGGAAATGCTGGTATTATAATAACCAAGGATAAGAGAATATATTTTTATACCTTGTATTTAAGACAAACACCATTTTTAGAACAGAATCATATTCCGTTAGAATCTATGTCAGATGGTTATACATTATCTTGTCAAGATTATGATAAGATTGCACTATTTATTGATCAGGAAATAAAAAATAAAAGTTATGAATTTCGTCCAGTACATGATTCAGGAAATAGTGTATCTGGATTTTATAAAGACAAATATTTTCGGTATGAAAATTGTTATGACAGTAATACGGGAGAATCTTTATATGATAAAGTACAGAAATTAATTAAGTCTTTTGATATCGATAGATAAATATATTTATGAATCTAGATTACCTTAGAGTGATTTTGAATATAAAATTTGTTTTAACATTGGTAATTGATATGTAAAGAATAAAGTATCATGAATAAAAAAGTATTAAATTAAAATTATAGGTAATTGTTTTGATGATGGAGTAGATTTTTCTACTTTTTCTTTTGGTTAAAAAGTATGATATCATGATATAATGAAATAGATTTTATATGAGAAAGTGATTATATAGCAAATGAAGGAAAAAGTTTCCAAAAAGCAGTATTAATTGGGAGAGCCACAATTATGCCAGACCATCTTTAAATCTTTATAAGATAAGGAAATTAGAAAATTGATTTTTTACATATTTAAGAGAAAAAGGTGAGATTATGGCAATTATAATAGCAGGGTTTGCAACATGTGGAAAAAGTGTTTTGGGGAGAAAGTATAGGAACGTTATAGAGTTAGAGTCTAGTTCATATAAGCATAAGATTTTTGATACTGACTTAACTGTTGAGCAAAGAAAAGGAACTAAACGCGAAATAAATGATGAATGGCCACAAAATTATTATAAGGCTATAGATTAAGCATGTAAAAAATATGATGTTGTGTTAGTCCAATTAAAACCAGAACATTTTGATTATTTGATGAAAATAATATAAAGTATTCAATTGCATATCCAAACCTTGATAATTGGAGTGAAGTAGAAAAAAGATGCATAGAAAGAGGAAGTAATCAAGATTTTATAATTAGACTAAAACAAGTGTTTAAACCTTATTATGAAGATTCATTAAAAAGAAGATACGAAAAAATGTATATATTAAATGGTACGGAAACATTAGAAGATTGCTTAATAAAAGAACATATAAAGCTGATTAAATAAAGGAATTAATAAAAATGACTAGAAAATAGTAAAAAGTGAGCAAATTTTATTCAAAAATGGGGGTAAAACATTTTAGTTGACACCGCATAGTTAACTCCCATTATCTGTTATTATGAGAGGAGCAATTTTATGTTAGAACAAGACTTTAAAAAAATAATTGGTAATATAAAGAAAGAAATTTTAAATGCTCAGATAAAAACAATGCAACAAGTAAATAGCAATTTAATCATGTTATATTTCAGATTGGGAAAGATTGTTTCAGAAAACAAAAGATATGGTAATAATTTTACTAAGCAAGTATCTATAGAGCTTAAATTAACCTTTCCAAATATGAAAGGTTTCTCAGAAAGAAATATAAGATCAATGAGGCTATTTTATGAAGAGTATGCTGACGATGAAAATTGGCAACAGCTTGTAGCCAAATTACCAAGAGGTCATAATTTATTACTAATTGAAAAGATTAAAGATAAAAATATAAGAAAAATATATGCAGAAAACACTATTAAAAATGGATGGAGTAGAAATGTTTTAGCACTTCAAATAGATTCAGAATTTCATAAAAGAATTGGTAAAAGCGATAATAATTTTTCGTTATTATTACCTCCTAAGGATAGTGATTTAGTAAATAATAATGTAAAAGATCCTTATATTTTTGAATTTATTTCATTAAATAACAACTATAAAGAACAAGAATTAGAGAATAAAATGGTTACAAAAATAAGAGATGTATTATTAGAGCTTGGTAAGGGGTTCAGTTTTGTAGGCAATCAATATAAAATATCGGTTGATAATCAGGATTTTTATATTGATTTGCTATTTTATCATTTAGAATTAAGATGTTATATAGTAGTAGAACTAAAAGCTGGAGAATTTAAACCTGAATATGTTGGACAGATAGGGTTTTATGTTACAGCTATTGACAAATTGTTAAAAAAAGAACATGATAATTCTACACTCGGACTATTATTGTGCAGAGAAAAAAATAGAGTTACAGTAGATTGGTCATTACAGTCATCTAATGTGCCTATTGGTGTTTCAACATATAAACTGAATAACAAGTTACCTAAGAACATATTAGATAAATTGCCTACAGAAGAAGAAATTAATCTTCATATAGATATAGAAAGCGGTGGATCAAATGAATGATAGTACAATTAAATGAATGATAGTACAATTAATATAAATTGATTAGTACCGATTTATTTAAACTCTCTGAGAAACCCCTATAAATAAAGAAATTACAAGTTTTGAGATCTTACACGGTTTTTCAAAAAAATAGCAAAAAATAACCCCAAATGACTATTTTTATTCAAAAATGGGGGGCAAAACATTTTAGTTGACACCGTAAGGTAAAAACCATTATATTATATTTTAAAAAGGAGGATAGAATGGAAGAAATTGTTAATAAATCTACTATTAAAACTTTTGAAGATATAAAACATATTGATGAATATGGAAATGAATATTGGTATGCACGTGATTTGCAAAAAGTTTTGGAATATAAAGAATGGAGAAATTTCAAAGTAGTAATAGATAAAGCTATTACATCTTGCAAAAATAGTAAATTTAATGTGTTTGATCATTTTGTTGAAGCCAACAAAATGATAGAAATAGGTAAAACTGCAAAAAGAAAAATTCTTGACTATAAACTTTCTAGATATGCCTGTTATTTGATAGTTCAAAATGCCGACCCAAGTAAGGAAGTGGTTGCTTTAGGTCAAACTTATTTTGCTGTTCAAACAAGAAAACAAGAAATCACTGAACAAGAATATGATTCTCTATCAGATGATGAAAAGAGGCTTTATCAAAGGAATTTAACTAGACGTGGTAATTATACTTTACAACAAGTTGCTTCATCTGCAGGAGTCAAAAACATGGCTGAGTTTCATAATGCAGGATATAGAGGATTATATAACGGTGAAACCGCTGATGATATTTTTAAGAGAAAAAAATTGCGTTATAGAGAAGATATTCTAGACAATATGAATGAGGATGAGTTAATAGCAAATTTATTTAGAATCAATCAAACAAAACAAAAACTTTTAAGAGATAATATTCAAGGTGAAGATAATGCTAAAAATACGCATTATGAAGTTGGAAAAAAGGTTAGAAAAGCGATTGCTGATATTGGTGGAATGATGCCTGAGGATATGCCGACACCTAAAAA
>CALVJU010000032.1 GCA_944332375.1 uncultured Bacilli bacterium | reverse complement strand
GTTCACCAATATTTACAACTGCTTTATCTACTTCTATAAATCTTCTAATAAATTCTGGTAATAAATCTTCAGGTATACTTGTCCCTCCAATCTTTCCAGTATCTTGTGGAGTCACTTGCCCAAATTCATTTACAAAATAAGGCATTATATAATCTTTCCCTTCACTTGCTCTTTGTGAATGTGAACCATAACTATTAAGTAATCCATTTTCAAATAATTCATACATTCTTCTTTGCTGTTCTTCTGAACCATAATTAAATGTTACAAAGTATCTATCACCATAATTGAAATATTTACCATTTTTTAGATTTACCAATAATTCTTTATTTTCTATATTTTCCATAATTCTCCTCCTACATAATATTGTACTATATTTTTATTGCTTTTGTTGAAAATATTTAATTTCTAAATTAAAATCATCATAATCCTTGTATTTATCATCTTCTTTTATGTCAACAATGTTTTTATCACAAAATATCCCATGTTCGTATAAGTCATTTGAAAATTCCTAATAATCTTCACGTTCTTTGTCTTTCCCAAGCATTTTATGTTTGATAAAGATTGACTAATCTGACAAAATATTTAACCGCCTAGGTATTTTTACACAAGAATCAAAATTACCTGTGGATTTTTTTCATAAAAACGACTATTTCTAGTTCGAGTAAATATCAATATGGTGGAGCTGAGGAGACTTGAACTCCTGTCCAAATATAAAACTCCCTAACCATCTACAAGTTTAGTTCACAAACAATGTCCTTATAAAAATGAGATGTGAACGTCTATTTTATAAGTAAGCTTGTATTATTCATTATTATTTCCAAGCTAAATAATAATATATCCTATTTTAATCGAGCCCTTATAGATTTCCAATAGGAGAAAAAATCAAAAGAGCCATTCTTGCACTATTCTTAGGCAAAAGTAGGAGTAGCGAAAGCGCTACTTAATCTACTAAGAATGTTAGTTAATTTATTTTTTCCAGTTATTATCTGTTTGTACGTAACGTGTACCTCCGACTTGCCGAATTAGGCTTTTTTATATCTGTCGAAACCAAAAACAGCCCCAACTACTTTCATTTTATCACATTTTTTATCAATAAGCAAATGCAAACACCTACAAAATTCTTTGTATTTCGCATAAAATATCATGGGATGTGGTAGTGTGAAAAGAGGAATTGATGTTTCTAGCCATCAAGGAGAAATTGACTGGGAACAGGTAAAAGGACAAATTGATTATGCGATTATTCGATGTGGTTATGGAGCAGATAGGGAAAGTCAGGATGATATTTATTTTAAAAGAAATGCTGATGAGTGTACTCGTTTAGGAATCCCTTTTGGAGTATATTTGTATAGTTATGCAGATAATATTGAATGGTCCAGTAGTGAAGTAGAACATGTTTTGAGATTGGTTCAAGGATATCAGTTAGAATATCCAATTTATTATGATATTGAAGATAAAGTTCAAGCCAATTTATCGAATGAAGCACTCACTGATATTGTTGTTAATTTTTGTGATCAATTAGAAAAAAAGGGATATTATGTTGGAGTTTATGCGAATTTAAATTGGTGGAACACAAAGTTAAATAGTGAAAAATTAAATCAATATGCAAAATGGGTGGCTCGTTATAATACTGTACTTGGTTATGATGCAGGTATGTGGCAATATTCTAGTACAGGAAGTATTGCTGGTATCCAGGGAAATGTAGATCTAGATTATTGTTATGTGAATTATCCAGAAGCAATTATAAAAGCAGGATTAAATGGATTTTCAAAAGAAGAAACTCCTAGTGACACACCATCTGTTCCAACTCCATTACCAGAGGATTCAAGTAGTGATTTAAAAGGATTACAGGAAGAAATAGAGACATTGAAGCAAGAAAATGATTTGCTGAAACAACAGTGTCAAGAGAAAGAACTCATTTTTACTTGTGAAAAAGAAGGAACTTATTATATTGAATTAGAATTGAACGATAAAATATATTTTGAATCAGGGAATGAAACAGAATAAAAAACATATATTATAGTGTATCCAAGTGTTTGGGTATAAGAGATCTTTTCCAAGGTCTCTTTTTTGTAAAGTAGATGACTAGTGAAGGCTTGCCTTTCTATACTTTCACTATGAAAAATGATATAATAAATAGTAATAAAGAGTATAAGGAGGTGTGTCATATGGTTCGAAAAATACTATCGATCTTTTTATGCGCAGTGATGGTATTTTTAAGTTTGATTCCATCTTATATTCCACAAGTTCAAGCTGCAAGTTATCCAACTTATGGTATTGTTAATTTTAGAACAAAGAGTTGTAACGCAACAACTTCTTATACAACAGAAGACGGTTATCAAGGCTATACCAATGGATGTAGTGGAGCAGATGCTGCTTTCTTAGGAATAGAAAATGGAAAGGTTAAATTTAAATTATCAGGTGTTGTTGGATATGTTGATCCAAGTGAAGTAGAAGTGAGAAACATGGATCCAGAAACCCCTACCACTTATATTTCAAATTATCGTGTAGAAAATGGTGAATTAAAACATTATATTCAGGAAGATGTAAATACTTATGCAAGTGTTGGTATTATCACAATTGGACCAGCTCCAAGTTATTTATCTGAAGGTATTTATTATAGTTATGATGGTATTTATTTTTATGATGATACACTTCCAGGGTTAAAAAGTATGATTGATGATTATAAGAGTGGAGGTCATAGTCGAGCGATTAATGCGAATGAACCATATTATAATTATTATTTATATTTACCAGCAAGAACACTTAGTAATTATACAAGTAGTGATCTTGCCTTAGATTTTTCAAGTTACACAAGTAAGGTGACAGGACTTCCTGCTGCATCTCACGAATCACAACTTTATGGAGAACAAATCTCTTTTATTGAATATCAAGGTGAGTATGGGGTCAATGCGATGATGGCCTTAGGTGTTGCGAAGAATGAAAGTAGGATGGGACAAAGTACGATTGCTTATAATAAAAATAATATTTTTGGAATCGCAGTTCGTGATGAAAATACGAGTGCTGGTCAGGTTTTCCCTACAGTACGAGCTAGTATTCGAGCTTTTTATAAAACACAAATTTCAGAAGGCTACTTAGATCCCTTAGATCGTGTTGTGGGTGGCCGTTACTATGGTGGTCACTTTGGAAATAAAGCATCTGGATTTAATGTAAAATATGCTTCTGATCCTTATTGGGGAGAAAAGGAAGCATCTTATTACTATAATTTTGATAAAGCCTATGGT
>CALVJU010000031.1 GCA_944332375.1 uncultured Bacilli bacterium | reverse complement strand
TTATCAGACATGGTTCTATAGCCTCCTTTGATAAATTTGGTTGTGGTGACTTAATTTTACCAAACGGCTATAGACCATGTCTATTTTTATGAAATTGATTTTGCGAAATTAATTATACGTTATCAGTGACCGTTATTTACAGTGGGGAAATGGCTATGTATAAAAATAAACATGAAAAAAGCCGGATGATTTTCGTAAATTGAAAACCTTCCGGCTATGTAAATTAATCCATTTTTTGTAATGCCTTATTTTGTACCATAATCAGCTTATAAGATTTGTCCTCTATTTCTTCAAGTGTCGCTTTTGTATCACTATCTTTAATAGTAATTCCTACTATCGTCTGACATGCATTTCCGAGATTCAAAATACTTTCAAAAAAACTACTCATATTTTCAGGTACAATACTGTGTTGATTAGGCTCATCAAATATCAAAACATTAGGATGATTCCCACCTTTTTCCATTGAAACTTGCATTAACGCAACAGTGTACGCCCATATTCCTCTAATATTATCACTTGCGGAAGAATCAAACTTCATGTCAAACTCTTCAATGACTGGTAAATATGTTTCCTTAGAAATACTAATTTCATCCATATTTGCCACACTCTTATATCCATAGGTTTTAAATTTACAACAAAATGTTCCCTAAGTAATGACAATTTTTCTAAATCTAATTGAGTAAACTTTTGAGTAGGAACCTTCTCTTTATCTTCCAAATACTTTTTCCAATCCTTAGATAATTCTAATAACTTACTTTTCTTTTCTTCTACAAAAGATAATAACGTTTCTATCCTTTCAATTTTGCTCTGAACATCTATTTTTTTATAAATGATTGTCTCTGAAACACTATCATCCACAGAATATAAATCACTGCGAACTGCCTTTGCTAATCGCTGCAATGAAAATACTTTTCCCATTAGCATTTGGATTTTCCTATCCATTTCATCGCGACTTTTAATATGACTTTCCCTTGCATAATTAAGCATAATTTTCTGTGCTTCTAAATGACGTATATTTTCGTCTATACTCATTATTTCCATACCTTCAATTGTTGGCAATAAAGTATCCGGTATTTCTTGCTGACATATTGGACAAATATTTTTAGAAACTGAACATCCTACTTTTGATCCTAGGTCTCTTAATCGAGCTGCATCTTTATTATTCTTTAAATCATTCTCAACAACTTCCAGATTACTGTTTAAAACTTGGATTGATGTTTTTTCATGAAGCACCTGTTTCCTTAACGCATTTATATCTTCTTTATATTTTTCGATATCTGTTTCAATTTCTTCCAACTCATGTTGGAGCTTATCGAAATTATCAATTACTTTTGGTTTAATCACTTCTAATTTTTTATATTCTTCTTTTTGATTTTCCAAATATTCCTCTACATCTTTATCATCCTTTAGAACATGCACTCCGGTCATATTTATAGAATTTATAATACAAGGCTTTACAGGAACTCCTATTATAGAACAAGTTTCTCGATTAACTGCATTAAACAGTTCTCTTACATGAAGCTCCCATTCACTTTTAATTTTATACTCTTCTGATTTTAAATGTTCTTTATTTTTTTCATTAACCAACGTATCTAAATTAAGCACAAATTCTATTACTCTTTTTTTGGAATCTTTTATTCCCAAATAAGGCATGCCAGAAAAAAGATCCCCCCACCCATGTTTTTGTTCAATAAACATACAAGAGAACAAAAGTTGTAAATATAGTTTACGCTGATTGCCATCTGTTGATGGAACCGTTGGCAAATCAAGATGTAAAAATTTTTCCAAAAAGTGATGAAACCCTTTGTCATTCACTGCTGCATTTTGCATATGAACATACATATCTTCAACAAGAGTGTCCTTGTTATTAATATCTTTAAGTTTTGAAAAAAACACGCTAATTAGTTTTGTATCTCTATTTTCCATTTTAGCAGATCTGAAAAGAGAGATTATTTCTATCCCATTAGAAATCTCTAAATACATTTTCGCCTCAAGCACGTGCAATTTTTTTTCGCCATCTTCAAGAAATGTCTTATATACAGACGTTAATACCTTTTCTCCCTTTCCTCCAATTATCTCTTCAAATCCAAGACAATAGTATATCGCTTCCAATATTGAACTTTTTCCACATGTATTGTCTTCGCTCGCAAGAAAATTTAACCCCAAATCAAATGATTCATCTACCCCATATTGTCCATTTTCCGTTTCTATTTCAATCCGTAATCGGTTAATCTTCAGCATTTCCATACCTCCATGCGGACATTAAATTCTCTATTTTTTCTGTTGTTAACTTGTTTCCTATCTTTACAAGATATTCCTTTTCTCTAGTCATTAGGTTATCATCTTTTTTTATTTCTCTTACCAGTTTTTTACCTTTATCAGTTAACTTTAATGTTCCATTTTTAAGTTGAAAAATAAGGCCTTCAGCTAGTGCATACTTTACAGCATGATTAATCGCTGGATCAAATCGAACTAGAATATATGATATTTTCTCGTTCACATATTTCTCCAACCTATTCATATTATCTTGCATGTTTAAAGCACAAGATAAGATATGTAACTTAATTAAAGAACAACCACTTCTGCCCGAACAACATAATGCAATCACCAAACAAATTTGCGATAATTTATAGCTAATTCTATAATTGTAAGGAACCGCATCCGGTTTTGAATCAAAAATAATCTCATCAGTTAATAGATATTCTTTCAAAATGGCACCTACTTTCTGAACTGCATAGAGCAATCTGCTAACCACGTACTGATAATATCTGTTTTTAATTCAAGAATAGATGCAGCCGAAAAATATCCGCATGTATCCTTTAATTGTTGTTCAAAATCTTTCAGTATTTCATTAAATATATCACTATTCATAGTTTTATCTGTGTTCATCATTGTTTTCATTTTAACTTGTTTTTTGTATGCTTGCTCTAGCCTATACACATCTTCATATATTTCTGCATAAGAGACTCTAAGAGTTTTCATTATTTCCATCCCCTTAATATATGAATCAATATATAAGTCAACAACTTCATTAAAGTCTTCTTCGACAGAAATAGTTCCCATTACTGCTTCTACTTTTCTTTTTATGTTTTTTACCTTTTCAGAGTCGCAGTTCAGCCAATCTGGCCGTTGAGCTTCAATCCCTGATAAATCTAACTTAGTATCTGTTAATGATTTTCTAATTGTTCTTGTTATTTCAAATCTAAAATCTTCTGCCTGTTTTATTACAATGATAAACTTGTCATCAATATAATCATAAAGCGTTGGATTAGCCTTCTTTTTATTTATTACTTCTTTTTTCTTACTAGCAGCATGCTGTATTATTCTTGAATCTTTATAATATGGAATAACAAAATGCCATTCTTTTATAGGGGGTACTCCTAACTCTTTTAGTCTCTTTTTATAATCCAGTGATAAAAGTTTATTAATATCTTTTGTCATTTTATCTCTTTGATGTGCATATAGCTCATCATCTGAATATTCTCGTTCCGGACAATAGCATTGGTTTACGATCCCATTTTGTGTAAACCCTTCTATACCAGCATCTCCTTCTTGAATTGCGGGTACTTCCATATAGTGTTCAGATTGATATCTGATTCTATAACACGATTGGCATAATTCTTCCCACGAATCCCCATCTAATTTCCCTTCATAAAAATCTAAAATCATTAAGACCACCACCCAATATTTTTACAGATATTGTAGATTCATGCAATGGAGTAGTTGAAATTGCGCTTGAATCAATTATTATTTCTTTATTAGTATCAAGAATTCTTATTTTAACTAAATGTACTTTTTCAAATATGTTAAGAAGAAGTACTCGTTTACTTATATAATAGTAATTCTCATTTTTCTTTAGGTTGATAACATTACTTTGCCTCATATACTTCTTCACTTCCTGTCCTATTATATCATAGACAAGCAACCAAAACTATGCGCTATTATAAGAAAAGCCGATTGTCTTTTATAAAACAACCAGCTAAATTATTAGAGTGAATATTTTTCCATTACGAATTTTTCCTGCAAAAAGTCACAAAATCATTTTGTCCGCCTGGTATCATCCAGTCCGTTTAGTCCTGTTCTGTCCACAAAATCCGGACTAAACAGCACGAAAAAGTATTAAATATACCTCATTTTCCGTCCCCGGCACACTAGGAGACAAAATATTCTGTTG
>CALVJU010000030.1 GCA_944332375.1 uncultured Bacilli bacterium | reverse complement strand
TAGATAGTATCATTCCCACTACCAATTTTCATAATGATATGTAATGTTCTATCATCTTGTTTACTAATATGATTGGATTTTTCATCTTCAAATAATACTTCCATAGTCTTTAAATCTACAACACATAGTGAATATCCTTCTGTCATAACTGCACAGAATTTATCCCCCATGTTAAACATATCTGATAAATGATTATAATCAGAAACATCGTATAAATCCTTACCATCGGTTAATATTTTTTGTCCGTTATCTAATGTTATAAACAAATAATTATCTATTTTATCTATATCAATTATTTTTATATTTTTGGTGCTATTTTTTTTAATTGAAGTATTTTCTAATTCATTATTTAACATGGTATCACCCGTATCTAATACTATTATACACTATAGTGGTTAAATTTGATTTGTATTGTTCATTATTTATAAAAGGTTATGGAAAAAGTTTATAGAATTTTTACAAAACAATTTTTTCTCTAATGATAAAGATGATTTTGAAAGATAAATATGTTAAAATAGTAATTAAGGGAGGTTTGCTTTATGAAAAAAATAAATTATGAGCCAATCATTGCAGGAGCATTATTAAAATTTGAGTCACTAGATAATGTTGACTTTAGTTTGTTAATTATTGGTTTAGAAGATAAATTAAATATAGAAGTTAGGGGTTCTTGGAGTGATTCACCTAATAATTTAGGAAAATATATTGAAACGCTTGACAATGGAACAATAAAATTAAGAGATGGAATATCATTAGATGATTTTATTGAAGAAGAAAATTGTACTTTACGAGAGAAATTATTGGAAGTGGCAGGTAATAAAGTTGCTAACTATTTTAATCATTTAGACATAGAAAAGTATAAAATAGAAAAAGAAAAAACTTTAAAAGACAACAAAGAAAAAGTTTTAAACGAAGCAAACGTATTACTTATATCAGATATTCAAGATGATTATGATGAACTTGTAAAATATGGCTTTAAAAATGTTGATTATTTCAAATCCATTATAAGAGCAGATTCTTATTTTGCCGAACATCCGGAGAAATTGGAAAAATATCATATTATTTTAAAAGGAAATCAAAATGTTCAACATTGTTGTTTTGAGGGAGATGTTGAATTAGATAGAACAATTAATAGATTAAGAGATAAAAAACATATTCTTAAATCATCTTTACATAGATATGATTTTTCAGATCATATAGAGTTAGTTACTCATTTGAGTGATAGAATTAATCGTAGAAGTTGGAATGCAACAGAATTCGCTTATCAGGGTATCTTTGATAGAATTGTAGAAAATATGTTGATGAATCATACATTAAAAAAAGTGGATTTAAAAGGGGAAAAATTTATTCCGATTCAAGACTATATTAATCCAAATAGATTACCATTACCAACAAAAAAAACCGAACTAAAGATATTATATTTAGATCCCGTAAGAGTTAGTAAGTATGCTGAAAGAATTGCCAAGGAATTGGGATTAAGTGTTGACTTTAAGGAAGATGATAATTGTAGTTTAGGTAGGTATGTTAAAAGTAATCTTGGTAAATATGATATTATTATTGTATCGCGCGTATATTCTGATAATCTTTTAAGTATGAATCACGAAAGTACAGAACAATGTAAAGATACAGGAAAAGAATTAACTCTTTTGGTAGCACAAAATGACCTTTATTGGGGTGTTGATAGAGATTTAGCAGATGGAATTAAATTAGGATATGTCTTTGGAGGAAACTATGCTCCAGATTCTGAATATCACAGCAAAGAAATTAGAATTTTAAGACAACCAATTGAAGTTGATACAAAAGATGAATATTGGATAAAACATGAGCAAAGCCAATATTCAAAAATGAAAGGGATTATAGAGGCATCAGTAAATTTTTATAATCAAGCTTTATTGCAAAGAGGTAAACCTGCAATAAGTGATTTAGATTTCAAAACAGCAGAAGAGTTAGATCAAGATTATGTCGATGCCTATAAAAATAAAGAGGCGGTTAGAGAGGCAGAACTTGCTCCTATAAGATTATTTGATAACATAAGATATTCGATTATAAGTTATTTGAATTATAAAAAAAATGGATTGATAAATCAAATTCCAGAAGGATTAAAAATTATTGAAGATAAAGATGGTATTAAAGTTGAAAATATTTATCAAGGAAGAACATTATGTGCTATTGTTTTTCCTAAAGAATATAAACATGAAGATTTGAGGATATTTCAAATTCAAACTCTATCTAAAAAAGGAAAGCTATCTAGTCCACAAACAATTGGTGTTTACACTAACAAATATGAAAATCTTGAAAGTATTCCAGATAGACCAGATGAAAAACAAGCAAGTGCTCTTTTATCTATTGAAAAGAAAATTAATGTTGCTTTAAGACCATTAAATGAAGAAGCATGGAAAAAGCAACTAGAACAGGAAACACAAGAACCAAAAACATTAAATTTAAAAAGAAATAATAAAAAAAGAAGAAGAAAATGGTTAAAGATGTATAATTCTTGAAACAAGAGGTGATTTTGATGAGAAAAGAACCTACTGATAATTATATTAATTTTGCATTATTAGGAAACAATGTTTATGACATAAATTTTATGAAATATTTATTTTTATCACAAAATGTTAATTCATATTATTGTGATAAATATCAAATAGATGATGAAGAAAAAGAAATTATATTAAGAAACATTGCATATTTTTTTGGTACAAAAGGTCCTATATTAATTGATGATATAGAACTAAGAAGAATATTTGATAACAATGGAATACCCAAAAAATCTATTTTACCTAATTTATCTTCAGAAGATATAATTAATCTGATAGATAACTGTTTAAATAGTGATGCGGTTTATGTTTGCAATTCGAATGGTAATTTAGATAAATATACAATGTTTATATTAGGGTATTTAATGGCAATGGAGCAAGAAATTTTCTTTTGGAACGATATTGATGAATCAGAGTGGTTAATGTCATGTATTTCTAAAAAGAATAGTAATGGTTATAAAGAAGTTGTACAATTTCCTTTAGAAATAATTAGAAGTTTTGCATATCCGTATTTATTTAAAAAGGAAAAATTAAAAAAACAACCAGGAAAATATGGCGAAATAATAGTTGATGATAAAGGAAATATAGGTGTTGAGAGAAATATAGAATTTAATTTGCAAGTAGAAAATAAAGAAAGTAAGAAAAATACGATTTCATTGTTGGGAAGTTTGAGAAAACAAATAGAATCTATTAAAGAAAAAGCATTACAATCGGAAAAAAGAGGGTATGAAATTTTAGCACCTAAATTATCTAATGTAAAAACAGATGAAAATGGTTTTATAATCTTTGAAGATGATGCAAGTGATAATCCGATTATAATAGAATCAGATTTCATTGAAAATTGTTTAAAATCGGAAAGTGTTGTTGTTTGTGATAAGGATGGATATGTTGGAAATACTGTTATGTTTGAAATAGGGTATTTATTAGCAAAAAGAAAAAATATTGAATTTATTCAAAAACCAAGTGAAAGTTGGTTAACAGATGTAGTAGATTATTTTTCAAAGTTAGACGATAAAAAAATTATCAAAATATAAAATTGGTATATTTTGATATTTGTGTCAAAATACCTAGGGGTTAAATGTTTGGTCACAGTAAAATATAATTGACTTATATAATAAAAAACTATAGGAGGTGATATACTTGAAAAAATCAACTGATAATTACTTAATTAACAAGTTAATAGATGGAAATAATTTAAACATTGTTTTATTATCACATAATGCATACTGGCCTGAGATTCAAAAATTAGATAATCATTTTGAAAATTGTAATGTTGTAGTTTTTGGGAATTCTACTTCTTACATAAAATTAGCAGATATTCAAAGGCGTAATAAAATTGGAAATAGTGATTTAATTATTTTCTATAGTTCAGAATTTTATAATGAAAAGGAACTAGCTGAATTAAAGGATATTGCATTTAGAATATCAACTGATAAAAATAAAAGAGTTAGCATAGGATATTTATATTGTCTTCCAGTTGGACAAAGACCGCACGAAAGTATATCAAAACAAATTCAAATCACTAGTTTTAAAAATGATGAGGAAGTTATGGAAGAAACATATCCAACACCATATTTTTCAGCTTACGACTTAACGGAACTTACTTTAGCTGTAGCTGACGATTATGACATTGTCAAACAACAGAAGTTAGAAAAAAAGTTATAGATATCTATGACAATCGCATCATAGAGGGATTAGTCGAACGAATTGACATGAAAATATATAAAAGTTTATATAAATATTGTTATAAAATAGTTAGTTAATGATTTATTACTAACTATTTTTGTTGTAAAAAGAGTTATTGTATTCTCTTGGAATCATTGAAAATGGCTGGGACTAGAAATAATTTGTTTTTATATGTAAATTTGATTTAGTGTTAAAAATATTATCTAATTTATTATTTTCAATTAAATAATTAATAAGTGTCTTATTGCAAACTATTTTAATAGTTTTATTTTTTTGTTTTTAACAATGGTATAAAAAAATTCATAAGTTTCAAAATTGATATTCATTTCATATCATCTTGTTTATATTCATATCATAACAAAATGTTATGTAAAATATAAAAATAAGCATTTTACAAATGGCAATATATCTGCTATAATACGTAGCAATAAAGGAATATGTATGGACAAATGTTACAGTCCAATATCAGTGATTGATGGTACACAACTTATGATAAATAGACAGCCTAAATCTACAGAGTTTGCACGCAATGCGATTCAGAGTGCAAAAGGTTTACTAAAAATTGATAAACACAGAGATCATGATTACTTTGATTTAGAAATATAGTAAATTACCAAAATTAATGATATAATTGAATGGAAAGTACGAGGTGTTGTATGAGTGAATTTCAAAAAGAAATTATAACTAAACTAGTTTATACTTTTGCACAACGGGCAAATATTACGAATCAAAATCAAATATATGATACTATTAACAAATTGTGTTCAATGAATATAAGTGATTCTATTGATGCTATTTTGATTTCATTAAATGATTTACTAAATAGAAAGATGATAACCGAAGAAGATATTTTTACAAATGTTGAATCTATTATAAATTTAAATCCTGAACAGTATACATCTGTTAATGATTTGATTGCCAGACTAAATTGGATTAAAGGTATGAATATGGAACATCCAAATATGCCTTTAACAGAAAATCATCAGTTAGTTATTGATGTTTTCGATGAATTCAATGCTTTAATTGAAGGAAGATTTGATTGCTATTATACAGGTGGACTTATGGGCTATTTAGCAACTAATCATGTGTTAGAAAGATATCATGGAGATTTAGACTTATTTATAAATGAACAACAATTAATAGCATTAAAAGACTTAATAGATTCCAGTACAGATTTTGAATTTGTTAGTAATATGGATCATAAAGAAGTTAATGGTCATGAATATAAAATCATATATAAAGGAACTCCTATGAGTATTGGTTTATTTTTTTTTGAACGACAACCAGATAATAGTATAACTACAAAAGAATATTATTTTGAAAATCAAAATGGTAGTGAACAACTATTTGTCGATGAACATCATCTTTCTAAAGATTATACAGATATGTCATTTTCTAATTTAGTAAGATATCATAATGGTAGCCCTTATAAAATGATGAGCTTAGAAAGTATTTACAACTCAAAAAAGAATTCGCGTCCAAAAGATAGATATGATGCAAGAATTATAAAAAATGATGTAGATATGATGATTGACTATAAACTTGATGTTGAAAGAAAAAATAATTTTACCGTAAATCATAAGGCAATATCAAAATCGATAGTACATAGAGTAGAAGAAATTATGCAGAAGCAGAAAAATAATGACTACAATGAAACTTCTGTAAAAAAAATGTAAATGTATTAAATAATTAATTCCAAATAATTAATACCTAAAAAAATGGATTATAATGTATGTAGTGATTGATTCATACATCAATTGCCTTTGGTAAAGAGTTGTAGATAACTTCCTCAGCTCCACCATTGGGAAATCTATTCGAACTAATCGACATTAAATATATGAAAGGTTAATTCCGGTTAACCTTTTTTATATGCTCGAAAAGAGTTGATTAGTTATTAGATATAAAATAGCAATAAAAATTATTGGTCTTTTATAGTTGGAATCCAGTATAATTAAAAACTTTTCAATAATTTTTTATGGCTACTTTTTCTTCATATCAGTATGTCCTTTTATTCCATATTTATTGGATATAGGATCTTTGAACATAAAGTTTTTAAATGGTAATAAGGTTGCTGTCATAAAAATACCAAATATTACAAATAATAGTATTACCCCAAAATAATTATATATAAAACCAAATGGATCTAAACTGATGATATGATAAAATATATATTGCGCCAAAATAATTACTACATAAAATGATAATATATCTACAATTAAAATATTCTTTTTAGTAAACTTTGTATAGAAATAAAAGATGGCAGGCATAACGATAATAATTGATAATAAACTTAAAGACTTAGCTACAAAATAATTCTCAGACATCCCATAAACAAATCCAACATATAAGCTCCACAATAAGGTTAGAGTTAATGCTAATTTAATATGCTCCCATGTACTTTCATTAACCGCTGCAAATAATGCAACATATTTATTATGATTACTTATTTCATATAAAAAATGTGGTGGCAACAGAGTCGGGCCAAGAAGAGCATTTCTTTTTGCCAGAGAATTCAATAGAAATATTGATATTCCTATGATGTATGGTGTAGATTATTCTGATCCCGAACTAAAACTATTCATAAATGAATATATTAAAGCAGGCGGATCTAAAGAGTTAGTTTGCTA